>NZ_JAJSOS010000008.1:0-253454 GCF_021283185.1 Buttiauxella cochleicola | reverse complement strand
CTAAATGAATTACTGCTTGGTCACTCTTCAAGACTTGATATTTTTTTGATACCCGAAGGTATCTGAGATATCAATCCTGCGAGTGCCCACACAGATTGTCTGATAAATTGTTAAAGAGCAGTGAGTTGCGCGCTTTCGCTTGCTAACTCGAGGTGGCGTATATTACGCTTTCCTCTTTCAGAGTCAACCCTTAATTTCAGGATATTTGACTCTCATCGCCGCGTTACTCTGTGATGTTGTTCACATGTTCCGTGTCGATGGAGGCGCATTATAGGGAGTTCTCCGGAGGCTGCAACCCTAAATATGCGTTAATTTGACTGACTGCTGCAATCCCCAGCAAAACCCCGCCTTATACGCAGTTACGCACAAAGTTATCCACAAAACTAGCCAGCCCCCCATTCATTTACCCACCGCACTGTTAGTAATCTCTTCATCAGCAACATAAGGAGACAAGTTTTTATAGTAAACAGCTCATAGGTCTTCTTAGCAAACAAAGCTGAGGTCATAGAGTTCTGCTGCGAGTTTGCCGTCCCCGAAACTTCTTTCTATATATAGAAGGAGCAATAAGCTTGGCGCAATGGTAGTAACCGAATTGAAACTACAGAAGGTTCCTGTGTAGTGGCCAACAAAAACTGGCCAGTTCCATCGTTACTTCATCCCGTCACCCGAGGAGCTTTATTCAAAGTGCTCTCACTCATCGGCTTACGCGAAACATGCTCGCCAACGAATATCAGTTCACAGCCTCCATTCAAATTTTTGATCTTTTCTAGGATGGTGAGAGCCTGCCGGAATAAAGGGACGAGATGAAGAGTACAAGCGATATGAGTATTTCACACCTTCCAATGAATCAAGCTCGCAAGGAATCGTCCGTATAGCAGTTTCAAAGTCGGCATATATCTTCCAGGGCTAAGTGATAGTACAAACATTATTGAACCGGGATTAACCGCATTAGTAAGCTGATGCAGGCTGATGTAGGCTGACTTAATATTGACGAAAAAAAGAGTGAGAACTTGCGAGGGACAGGACTTTAAACACAAAAAATCCGCTCGTGAGCGACTTGATTTACACATCAGATGGTGCGAAGGCCGAACCGATTTCATCCTCGTAATCAATTGATAATTAAAGAATTAAAAATATGTAACTTACTCTTATATACTCACATGTATACTCAACTAAAAAATCCTTAAATTAATTAAAAATCAATGATTTACAAATAAGTCATTATCTTCCTCTACAGGCTCTAGTGCGTCAAGTGTTACCCGCACCATAGCTATAGATCCTACACGGATAAAAGCGTCTTCGCCGTCTTCATCAGTTATTACGAAACGCTCTGCCGTTTCAGGTTCACACTCCAACATATCGAAGAAAGAATTGAGTTGACCAATATCTCCTGTTACATCTTCTGGCACATCAGATTCGACACTTAGCCCAATCGCTGCTCCACCGTTTGTCAGGGTAATACAGACATTACAATCAGCATCTTCATCGCAACCTTCATCAACCAAGAGTGGCTCAAGAGGCTCAAGAGGCTCAAACAAGAATTGATGAAACTCGACTTCTCGAGCATTCAGTGCGTAGCGATGTTGTTCCGAATCAAAGACAAAAAACCTCTCGGTGTCTGGGTATGTCTTTTCCTGAAAATAAGCATGAAAGCGACGTTTATCCGCTGGAGATATTGGTAAAAACAGACATTCTTTCTGCCCCCGCAAATAAAGCTTCACGGTCCAGATACCTCCATCCATTTCAATTCCATTGGCAGCAACAATTTTCAGATCTTCATCACTGGTATTACGACGATTACGGAATTCTTTCAGCAAATTGTCACTATCAGGGAACACAATGTTTAACGGTTTATTGAGAACAGAGCATATAGCCTGAGCAAGTCCCAGCTTTGCAGCAACCTTTCCGGTTTCAATGCGCTGAATTTGCTGTTGGCTGGTACCCACCATTGCCGCCAACTCGCGCTGGGTGATGGATAACTGGGTACGAAGCTGTTTGATATTGTTCTGTGGCATGGCACCACTCCCCTGCTGAGATAGACGACGACCTTAAAACACAATTAAGTGTATAAAACACAATAATGATATCTCATCAAACAACAATCAAACGTTTTACACCAGCTGGACACAAATTGAGGTTGATAGCGGATTTCAATATATGAAATACCATCACGCCAACGCCGGCCCCATGCGTGAATGCGTCAGCAGATTGACCGGTGCAGCGGCCTCTGCATTGGCTCTGGCAAGAAACTCGCGGAGTCGTTCTAAATCCTGCAAAGCGTGATCGGTCCAGACAACCTGCATTTACTTGCGTCCAGATTGCGGTACTGCAAGTGGGGTTTCACTGTTCAGGCTGTTCAGGCTGTTTACCCATTTCAGAACGTCTGCATGTTCAACAATCCGGCACGTATCAACATCAGCCAGCCCTTGCAAAATCATCTGGTGGCGGTTTTCTTCCTGCTCAATGATAGCCGCCAGCGCTTGCTTAACTATCCATTCACGAGAACGATTATAATTTGCTGCTAATTCATCGATTTTTTCGGCCATTTCAACGGGTATATGAGCTGTAATGACCCTGGTTTGTATCTGTCCCATCAGTATGAAATCCTGTGCGATTAAAAATTAATCATAGGTAATCTGTTGTAAAGAGGCATTGCCAGTCAAATGCAATCTGCCAGCATTCCCGGATAGTGTTTAGCAATGATATCGTTCATACGCTCAATCAACTCCAGCCGTTTGAAGGTCAAGTGCGCCGTGCCCTTCTGAAAATAACGAATGCTGAAGAATTCATCTTCGTAAACATCCTTAGCCGGATTATCCCGGATATGCTCCATCAATCGAGTACAGATATCGCCCCGATTGTCAGGGATAGGTTTACCATCCAGTAGAAACAGCATTCGCTCCAGATCCGCCAGTTGATCCCGACGCCAGCCCCTGTTCAGGCTAAATCCCCAGCGGTTACACGTAACCAGATTGTTGATGATGATCTTCTTACCAAAGCTGCAAGGGCTATTGGCCTTGTAATTCCACGACAGGCCTTTGAAGACGTTGATGACGCCACGTTCGAAGACGTCCATTTTGTTCAGATGTAGCTGCTCAAAAGTACTGAGTATATTGGCTTCGCTGATGGCTGGAATATTATCGCCTTCAAGATTTCTGTCCCATTGCTCTCTGGCCTGGGCATCCATCAGGCTGAGCATTCCTGATTTTTTCATCAAATCTCGCCATATACTGCGATCAAGATTGCGGGTAATGACGTCCATGGCCGTTGCCATTTTCTCCATTAACCAGCAACCCGAGCGAAAGTCTTGTCGCATGCCCCAGTCTTTTGCCATCCCACCACCAAGACTGCGGGTCAGTGTCGAGATGTCATCAAGTTTCCGGATGAGGGATTCAATTTGTCCCAGCGCAGCATTACGGCCTGTAACAATACGTTCAATGCTGGTCGAACAGATAAGCTCATTGTGTTCCGTTAATACATCGGATTCTGTTTGCATCGTAAATCGTCCATTAAAGCAAACACGCCTGCCGGAAGTTGCAGGCGCATTATGCGGTGAATAAATAGAGGGGAAAGTACAAAGGTAAAAATCAGGAAGGAGGCTCGGAGAATTTAAGTATTCATTAATCCGGTAGCTCGCCTGGCTCTGATAATATCGGTCGCGGTAAGGAATGGTGTTTGCTCCTGCCAGGAGAATCCCTTCCGGTCAGTGCGTACCAGTTCATAGCGTTCCACCAGGAAATTCACCGCATCAGCAAGCGTGATACCCGCTTCAATATGTTCTTTGATGGCCGCGTCGTCATGGAATGGTGTATCGATGAGCATCAGGCCGTAATGGTGCTCCAGCAGATACGTTAACAATTGCTGCCAGACCTGCACGGGCGACAGGCGTGACAAAACCGGCACTGTGGCCGGTACAGTTGAAATGTGCATGAGTTGAGTCCTGATAAAAGAAGAAGAGAGAAGGTGTTACCGGGTTGCGGAGGCCTGAGGATAAATAGTGATGTAAACATAACCATGAGAGCCGAGAGTGTCAGCTTCACAGGTAAGTCCGTTGTGATACAACGTGACACAACGCTGACTGCGAGGATTAAGTTCTTCAGCGGTCAGCATCTGCTCCAGCTGTTTCATCATCAGTGGAAACGCCTGGTCCAGACGCAATGCTTCATCGTCACTGAATGAGCCATTAAACCCCGCCCGGTCAGCCAAGAAATGCAGGCGGTTGCCTTCCTGAACCAGGCGAGCTCCGAAGCACGGCGTGATATTACGTTTTAATCCCCACTGAAGGCAGGATGCGTTCTCCGCCGATGTATCGGATAAAGTGGTCGATTGCATTAACGTATTCCTTAATGACTGAGAGATGTGATTAATTCAGGCTGACACTACGAAGGATGGCATAGGGCCCATTGCGGTCCTGACGGCGTTCAACAAAAACAGCAAGTACGCCACTGATATCCTGAATCTCGCGTCCGTAGTAATGGCAGACACTGCCATGCCACTGGTAATGGCCTGTACAGAAAGCCGATAACCTCGATTCAGGATTCTGGCGATAGATATGCATCGCCTGACGTTTACTGATAATTTTCATTCTTCACCTCACAACCAGCCACGTTCCGCAAATGACACCACCTCATTCCCTACAACGAGATGGTCAAGCAGCCTTATATCCACCATGGCCAGCGCACTTTTCAACCGTCCGGTTACATGGCGGTCAGCCTGGCTGATGTCAGTTGTACCGGAAGGATGGTTATGCGCGATGATGACGGCAGCGGCATTGTGGCGAAGTGCCGCTTTCAGCACTTCCCGGGGATGCACTTCGGTGTGATTCAGGGTGCCGGTAAACAGAGTTTCGCATTCCAGCAGGCAGTGCTGGTTATCGAGATACATCACCTGAAAAATCTCCCGTTCAAGCCCGGCCATCTGCAGACACAACCAGTCACGGACAGCGTGCGTGGAGGTGAAGGCGGCACCCGGCTCCCGCAGGTGTTTTTCAAGCAATGACAAGGCACGTTTCACGATTCGTTGGTCCGCAGGCGACAGTTCGGGTACTGATGAGGTTGCTGCTGAAAGGGTCATTGTGATGGCCTCAGTCGATAATGCGCATAATGGCGCGGCATTCAGGATGGTTCAGGGCGTAGTCGCGCAGACGGTAATAGTGCTCCGTCATGGCATCATTCTCTGTTCGGCAGGCATGGTGACTGTATGTCAGCAGACAAACGGTGATACCCGCTGCTTCACTGCTCATTTCCGCGCTGTTGCCGTTGAGTGGATTGCACAGAGAGCAGAGTGTTTCATCGTCGGGTGCCATAAACGCTCCGCCATTACTGAGCGTGTAGAAATTCCAGATACCGCCACTGTAGTCAGCGCACATCCGGTCAAGCCAGGCAAAGATGCGTGGCTCCAGCAAGATCCATTGTGGAATGGTGCCGAAGTGCTGCGGCCAGAAACTGGCGCGGTATTCATCTGGCACGAGAATGGCCGAAATAGTTGCCGGGTTAACCGTCCGGGATAAAGTGGACGTATCAGTCGTAGGCGTTGTTGAGGTCTTCATAGTAAACAGCTCCGGATATAAAAAAGCCAGCCGGTAAGGGCTGGCGGGAATGGTGAGTGGTTAAGTGCACTGATAAAGAATCACAGATTGCGAATACCATGGCAGGCGATATAGCGATTCAGCATGGCTCCTGCATCAGGCTCAAAATTCCATGCCCGCCAGATCATTTCGCCGTTGTGACGTACTACCAGGCGAAAATGGGTGCCCTGGTCTTCTTCAATCGCGACATTCTGATACTGTCTGGCGATGGCTTCGGCCTGTTCGCGTGTGAACGGGCCGGAAGGAAGCAGTGCGAATTCTTCGATGCTCACAGATTAAGTTCTCCCTTTTTCAGTGCGTATGTGGATGCTCGAGAAATTCCAGCATGTTTTCCGCCATCACCCACAGGGCGCGATTGAGCTTCACATCACCGTCGATACCTTTAACTGCACGAGTATGGGCACGCTTACCTTTGGTCGTTCGCCCCGATAGTCCACCTTTAATCAGGTTTTCCTGAATACGCTGGTAAGTGGTCCAGAGGTCATTACTCTCATCCTGCCAGCGGCGTGGGGAAAGGATTTGCGATTCCGTCACCGGCTGATGTTCTTCTCCAAAACGATACGTCAGCGCCGCTCTCGCCATTGCCTGCTGGGCGGGTGGCGGCAACATCAGCGACTGCATGGCATCGCGTTTCTCTTCCACCCGGTCAAATATCCCCAGCACTTCGTAAGCCCCTTCAATGACTTTCTCCACCACGTTGCCTTTATGCGGCACGCGCACCTCACCAAAACTCTCACCGCAAATCAGTCCATTCTGGCAAACCGATCTGAATAGACCCGGCAGCATCTGGTAAGAACTGGAGCCATCATGGCTGTTAAGCAGGATAATTTCTGGCACCTGTTTACCGGTAATCTGGCCTTCACGACGCAGGCGCAGCATGTGTTTGGTGTGTTCACGTTTGTTCGGGTCACGCACACGGGTCTGGCAGGCAAAGAAAGGCTGGAAGCCTTCACGCTGCAGGTTTTCGAGTACGGTAACGGTCGGTATCCACGTATAGCGTTCACTGCGGGATTCATGCTTTTCTTCGCTGAAGACACTCGGTACATAATGCGCCAGTTCATCGCGGGTTAACGGGCGGTCACGGCGTATGAGGTTCACCGCACCAAAACGGGAGGCTAATCGGGGCATCGTTTATTTCCTGAAATTAGGGGGATAAAAACCAGAAAGGCCATGCGTCCCGAAGGAGGCATGGCCTGCTGATATGTTGATACTGAGAGGGTATAACCGCTGCAAATGCCATTACAGGCAATCAGGCGGTTGAGCGAGACTGCGGCTCCGGGGGATGATTTTTCAGAAAGGTGGTAAGGGCGATGCGCCCTATCGTCCGGGTGGAGGCAACATCTACTGCACCACTGACTATTCCTCCTGCCAGGGGGATCAGGCGGATAAGCTTCCCGGCACTGTTCATTCCGGCACGCGCGGCCATCAGGACCAGCGTTTTCTCTACAATCTGCTGCGTGAGGGGCGGTGTCCAGCGTTCGGTCATCTGTATGGTCAGGTCCTGCAATAACGCTTTTGCCACGTTGCCGCACAGGCAAAGCCCCGCCAGAGCCCGGATGCGTTCATCAGACAGGCGATGTCCGCCAAGGCAGGCCACCGCAGCAACCAGACGTGTCTGCAGAAACAACACGCTGGTGAGGTTGAGCGGGAGCGTAACCGGCATTGCCACCACGCCCCCCACACCCGACAGAAAACCGCTGCTGCCTGCCTTAATACTCTCCCAGTGGATCATGTGACGAACAGCCATCAGCGCGTCACCTTTCGCATCATCCAGGTAGCGCTCTGCCAGCGTTTCAGCCGATTCTATTCCGGCAATACCACTGACGGCCCGGTCGTAGAGCCAGCCCATCAAGGCGGCAAGTCCCTGAGGAGGCGGAACAGCAATAACCTCCTCCAGCTCTTTGGGACCGATATCATTCTCCGACTCATCGTTTTCTTCAAATTGCATGTGAACGCCTCTGTTACAGATAAAAATACAGCCCGACGGCATCAGCGGGCATAAAAAGCAGAAAGGCCATACTTTTCAAAGAAAGCATGGCCTGTCGGTACATTAATGAGGGCGGGTGTTTGTCGTGGTCAGCGCCCGGCATAGAGGATTTCGGCACCGGCAACACCCCCGTCGGCATTAATAAGGATACGGATACGCTGATAAGCACCATTGGTGGGCTCCATGACTGAGAATTCCAGCACATGCAGCGTATTACCGGGGATAACCGGGTCTTTAATGTCTTTGAGCTGTTTGGGTCTAGTCCAGTCAGCTTCCTGCGCTGAACCGTCACCCAGCATGGCGTCATAAACACTGGCTGCGGTTTTCACGGCAGCCTGCTGGTCATCTTTGCTGATGGCGGCAGACGCCAAGGTTGAGCCCAGTAGGCCCGCACTTAACATCATGACCTGTAATAGATATTTCATCGTGTACTCCTTTCTGGACTATTTGTTCATGTTCATTAATTCGCCCAGGGACAGGCGATTTTTTCCGGTGATGGCTTCTCCGGGCTCTGTACGCTGCACATCCTGCTCAGTGAGTCTGTTATCAGGGGCAGCACTACCATTCACCACCGGGCAGACTTGCGCATAGTTGCCGCGTTTCACGGTGGTATTCACTTCACCATCGCTGGTGGACAGCCTGATTTCCGTATTCTGCTGCAACTGGCTGATGGCGCTTTCCATCCCGGCTTTGCTGTCAGGCACCATCATCCAGCGGCCTGACGCATCGTGGCAGACCGCTTTTGCCGTCATCGCCTGGCCATTAAGCAGCAAAGAAATAACCCGGTTCTTATCCTGCAAGCGGTACTGACGACAATCTTCACTCAGCGAAAACAGGATGAAACTGCGGTCCGTGCCGGTGGCAACCAGCGTGCGACCATCATCAGAAAGTGTCCGGCAGGATTTGCCTGATATTTCCCATTGACCGGCGTTAAGCGCATGCGCGGATAACGGAGCCAGGCACAGTGCCATCAGGATGCGACGGGTGCCGGTTAGCGTATTTATTTTCATTGGGTCCTCATTGTGTTGTGGGTCCATCGGATGACGGGTATTTAACGAAGGGTTCACGTCTTTCGTATGTAAATTCATGATCGATAAAATCGATCGATTTATAAATATTGATCTGTATAATCAATTAATATTGATTACACATGACATTCAGAAACAAGCATCGCACTGACGTAATGACTTGTTTTGTTGATGTTTTTAAGGATTAGCCGACTGGGTGAACTCAGATGACGGGAGATAGCATGAAGAGATGCGGAAGATGTAACCGAAAAAGAGGCATCATCAGCCGCCTTCTGGGGCTGGATAGCGATTATTGCGATAACTGCCTGATGCTAATAAACCAGGAAATAAGAGAGAAAAGAACACGCCCAGCCTCTGATGACCGTCGTCAGCGTAGCCCTTCCCGATAGCATTTTTCCCCGCGGATACCGTCCGCCTGTGACAACCCTGCCGAACCGGCCATTTCTGAACCCACAGATGAAAAAACTTACAGATATCAGCATCATCATTCCTGCTTTCAATGCGCAGGACAATATTGGTCATCTGGTGGAGGAACTCCTCCGGGAAAAGGCCATCAGCATTGAAGTGATTGTTGTGGATGATGGCTCCACCGACGGGACAGCAGCGATATTGTGCGCAATCACTGATGAGCGACTGGTCGTTATCAGCCAGAAAAATCAGGGGGTGTATGCTGCGCGAAATGCCGCACTGGCCATCCATTGTGGAGAATGGGTGGTATTTCTGGATGCCGATGACCAGATTACTGACGCATTTTTGCAGGAGCGACTGCTCATCGCCCGACAGGAAAATGCTGACGTTGCCATTTTCAATGCCTGGCATGCCGACATCACCGGCTCACACCGACATCCAGTCCATCGCAAGCAACCCTACAGGCAGAGACTCACCGGGTATGCATGGATACGCCATTGTGTTTCACAGAAGGAATGGCCGCATTACCTGTGGCTGCAGATAGTACGTTCCTCATATATCCGGGAAAATAACCTGCGCTTCCAGGAAGGGAAAAGTCACAAAGACATCCTCTGGACCCTTCATCTTGCCGCCGCAAATGGTCTGTTCTGTTTCGCCGACAAGAAAGATTATATCTACGTGAACAATCATGCTTCGATTACACATCGTCAGGATTATTACGATATCCGGGCGCATAGCTATATTGACGTCATCAGCGATATCATCACGCTTTCATCAAAGCCGCAGCACCATGAGATAAAACGCGCACTGACCCGACATGCACTGGTTGAATGCAGACATTTTCTCGGGCTCTACAGACGTAAAATCACCGACCGGCAGTCAGTCCGTTCCTCTTTCAGAAAGCAAATAGCGTTGAGTCAGTTGCTGACAGGAGCCCGCAGCCTGAGCGATATCTTTTTTCTTCTGAAACTGGCAGGCAAAATCTACCTGTAACCCTCACGCAATGAGCGCACTTCCGTTCCGTCAGGATGGCGTCAGTTTTTGAATGCAGTGAGAGTACTGGTTCCGGTAACCAGAGCGTTACCAAACTAGGGCGTGATTTTCTGTTGTCTGGTTATTATCTGTACCTTGCCCATAATACCAATGACAGGCTCGTAGCTAATGGCCTGCTGCAAACGGGAAAGAATGCGTTCAGTATTGAGGTAAGAGATTCAGGCAGGTGCGCAGACCATCGTTGGTATCCTGTGATTCGGTGGTTTGAGACATGGCTTGCTCCTGAATGCCGGAAGAGGGTTAACCGGCTATTCACAGAGGTAATATGGGCGTGAAATTTAATGGAATATCCGCATCATATTAACTTGGGCTATGGATAGCAATGAGCAAAAAAAAGCACCAGAAAACATAACTTCTGGTGCTAAATTCTTTTCAGTTAAAGTCCAGTTCTGCTCCCATGAGGCGTAATAACTCTTCCGGATCGGTAACCACTCTGGGGGTGTAGAAGAAAGTTGAAACGGTTCTCGTCCGTCCCATGGAGTAGGAATAGCAAATTACCTCATCCGTTGCTTGCCCAATACCCACGATAGCCTGCGAGTAAAGCGAGTTATAAAACGCAACAACATCCTGTAGGTTCTCAATCTCAACCTCGAAATATCGCCTTAAGTACTTACGCATAAAACGGTACATCACCTTCAGGTACTGGTTGTGGGCACGGGATGTAAAACGGCGATGAGAACGTACATCAAAGAACCAGGAAAACAGACGGCATATACGCAACATGATGCGATCCGGATCGCCGGACAGCACCGCGTAAAATCCAGTAATAGCCAGTAATTCCAAATACAAAGGATAGTAGGAAAACATACTTTTGATATTGCTCAGGCATTCAGCAATATCACGGTGCTCAAGTCGCCATAGTTCCTCGTGCAACAACGTAAACAAAGGTAACTCCTTGTCCATGCCGCTGAAAGATATATGCCTTAGGATATTCCCGTAGAAGCGTTTTGCAGGGTCTATATCCCCCAGAGCATCTGCAACCACCTGTGGGCCGTAATGTTCAATCAGAGTGTCATACAGGCTTCCATCAAGGGGAATACGCTCATTCGTTGATCTAACGCCTGCAAAACCATTATCCTGAAAGGGAATCGAGTCATTATTCCTGCGGTTGATACATTTTGGCCCAATAAAAATATTTATTGCTGTGTTTTCACCGCCTTTTCCGTTTGGGTGCATATGGCAGAGCTCAATTTCAAGCAGCGGTACGGGCTTCAGGTTTCCCTGATACCCATCGTAAGAAGGAACTGCATAGCTCCGCTGGTGGTATGCTTTACGCACATATAAATGGTAATACACAACTATATCCTTCGGCTCATTAATAGATCCTAACATTAGGGGATTACGCCTGATGTTATTTTCTATATGGGTCCAGTATGAGGTAGCCAAAACACTAACATCATGTTCGCTGATTAATTTTCGTGAAGCGCGCTGCCGACACCGTGCACTGCAATATTTCTCATTTCTTGTTCCTGATAATGTATTTTGACAAGATTTATACCCACACTTAGTATTTAAGCGCCACTCGCGCCTTGCCTCTCCTGTCGAAAATATCTGGAAGTGGTCATCGCACAATCTTACTTGCCTGGCGGCCTTAAGTCTGGAGGCAGGTTTCAAACAGTTGTCTCTTCTGCATTTAGTCATAATTAAATACCAACTTCCACTTTATTATATTAAGCATGGGCATGCATTGTTTTACTGATTGTATAAATAATTAATTGAATGATGGTGGTCATATATTTAGTTAATATATATTACGTATAATTACCTTATTGAGATACAAGCACCTAGAGTAATACTTCTGATGTTTTATATAATAACTAGAGTTTATCACTTCCCATTTAGGTAAAAGCAGTAAAACTATAAATAGACTCTGAGGATATTATTTTAACACTTAGCAATTTTCACTTATGTTTAACCCCCCTCACATATCAGAACAATAGTTGAGAGCATCAATATCATGCCGTATAATTTTCGAGCAACTATACATTGTATACAGTTCACGTTGCTGCTACCGTTGCTAAAGTCGCAGCGGTAGCAGCAATGGAAATAAAAACGAGTTGATCTCTGAGTGTTTATTGAACAGCCATGAGTTGTAAGACACCTCCTGATAGTGGCTTCAAATGAAGAAATTTTATTTCAATACTGACTTAATACTTTCATTACCAAACCAGTCCACCATATGGCATATCAGATAAATCAATATTGTACTCACTACTGGATGTATTGGGTTTTGATTGCACAATTTGATAGCGTAAATTATCAGATATTAAAATAGTGCCATTAGATACAACACCTGCAACATACAGCGTTTTGGAATTATTTATCTGAATAATACAACAGTAGCCCTGACTGATAAGTTCATTTAATACTGGAGTCAGATTTTCAATACGTCTGAGACGATTTGGGCCGTATCTCTCTAGGTCGTGTTTTGGAAAAGGTATTCCACCAGTTTTGAGCAGAGTATCATTTATAAAACGCCATAGTTCCCGGATATCTGCCTCAAACTGGTATTGTGGTGACATCGGATAAAACAAATTACTGGCTTGCTGCAGATACCACTCCATAATTTCAAGTGCATTTTTAATTGTCGTTCCACTGATAGTTCCTGTATTGAAAAATCCGCCATATGGGGTAGCCTGCGTTTCCTTTTGAGAAAAAAACTCCAGTATTGCCGCGAGTCTTAATACTTGTTCTATTGCTTTGGAAGCAAAATCCCGGATGTGTGCCCATTTACCGCCAGGAGCAATTGCGTACTCTAATGCGTCACGTTTTTCCTGAAGGATTTTTTTCGCCTCATCCGACAATTCCAGTGTATCTTTGTCAATATTTTTGTCATAAAAACGTTTCTCTATTAACCCCAGCAACTCCCGCAATCTGTTATGGAAAGATGTTATTACCGCGTCTAAATCATCTCCATCAACACGACTATGGCGTTGTCCTATTGAGCTTTTCACTTGCGTAATAAGGAAGCGTGCAATAAATCCACTGTTTCTGGCTATTTCCCCGTGCTTTTCCAAATAGTTCATAAATACGCCGGGCTGAACCATCAACGAAAGCATCAGGCATAGTTGAAGCTCATAGCTCTCACCGTCAGCTCTTGTGAAGTCATATGTTCCCCCATCCCATCCTTTGTTCAACAACCCGAGGTGGTTTTTAAGCACACTTCTGAAAAAAGATATCGCTTCATCCATGATAATCCCGGCCTCACCATGCTTGCTTAACCCTTGGATAAGTGCCTTAAACGTCACATCCTCATAGATAAACTTTGGCTCTAATGGCCTTTTCGGCTCATTTTTGTAATAAGTTTCCAGTTGAACCTGCGCATCTTCAACACCGTAACCTGTCTTTGTTGCCTGCCTCAGGCTTGCATTCAGCCCCTGTAATCCTGTAGTCCAGATACGATGTTTATTCCTATATTCAGTAAGCTGATTGTAATAACGCAGACTCATCTCCTTAAAGCGTTGATGCACTGGTCTCATCAACAAATTAAACAGGAAGGTTTTACCTTCACCTGACTCAGCCAATGTCAGTAAATATAAAGAGCATGGCCCAGGTACACCTGTGTAGGGAGACACAACGCTAACAAGATACTGGCAGATAAAAGATAGAATAGTCAGCATTATATTCGCGATCAATTCCAGTGGCATTCTTGTATACAAGTACAAATTCTCAATAACTTTATTTATCGAAAATGGAAAACAATGAACTGGAAATCTTGTCATTTTACCGGGTAATTGAGATGGTTTCGATTCGAATTTCAAACTGCTCTCCTGATTATTGCTGTCGACAGTTCTCATCAATTTATCCTTTATTATTTACTCTTATTCATCATGCAAAAAACGTAATAAATCTTCCCTTTCATTAATGAAAGGTATCATATTACGCTCAGTTAAATTATTTTCTCTACTTTTACTCATTATTGAAAGGGCATAATTATCCGGACTTACCTTGCCGCAATACGCTCTTCAATCCACTGTTCGAACTCACTTTTCTTCCATCGTGAAGATCGACCCAGTTTAATTGGGGATGGAAATAGGCCTCTCTTTATTTGGGCGTAGAAAAATTTATTTGTCAGACCTGATTTACTCATGATGTATTTCATATCGATTAAAAAATCATCATTGTTGTAAACTCGCGAAATGGTATCCGTGGTCGTTTGTTTCGGGATTGAGCTTGCAGCCCCCTCCATAGTGGCTTGAGTAAGAACATCTGAAGATAGATAAGTTGGTAAAGCAGTCGATCGAAAACTTTGGTGACGGTGAAAGCGCCTGATAGACTCACACCCTTCTTTTATGTCATTGTTTTCTTTGCAATTTGATATGATACCTAACTTTTCCATTTTATAGTCTCTTCGTTGAAGGAGTACTTTTAAGTACGGGTTTGTTGCTACGAAGAGGATGGTAGTTGGTTTCGTTAGTGTGTAAAATTGGTGAATATAAAATACTTTTTTAGACACTAAGGTGAGAGGATGCCTAAAGTTACAAGTGAACAGAAAGCATTAATGGATATACTTGATTTTATTCATTTTCATAATATTTTTACATCACATTTTCTATCTACCGATGATAAAAAATACTATGACGGTATCATTTCTGATGTACAGGAGGCTGTAACAAACATCGGAGCGAGGGATTCTATTTCAGATATAGTAAGTCATTATTTACTATGTGGTTTAGAAATTGGATTAAGTGGTGATGATATAAAGTATTTTAATTTTTTAGAGGGCAATCATGACATACCTGATGAGATGCTGGATGCTGTATTAGAACGAAAAAAAGAGATAACTTTTGCGCTTCTCAGTTGTTTGGTATCAGAGTATGGGGTTGATAAAAAAGATTTTATCAGGCACTTAACAGAGCTGATTGAGAAATACAATAGATTGAATATACCTGCAACTGTAAGCCTTAGACTTTCGATAAATGCTAACAGTATTATCCACCCTCTTGATCATCTTTATTTCTATAGATATCTTAACAAGATTGGCATCACTTCGTGTGCAAAGTATCGTAAAAATACGAACAACAATGATAGTAGAAATGCTTTTCTCCGCGTTGGATTAATTATGGAATTTGAGATGTTAAGATACTTTGCAAATTATTTCATTAACCCAGGTCGTATGGATGAAATTACAATTAAGCTCCCCGCTAGAGATGTTCCTGATGTGTTGCGGCGGCAAATTATAGATGATTATAAATATCTAATAGAAAGTGTCGTTAGAGATGAGGGCGTTATATATAAATTCCAAATTTTAAATTCGAGCGATGAAGAAACAGCAATGCTCCTCCTAAGAAGTATAAGTGATTTCTTCAGGCACAAACGCATATTTCATGGGACTATGGCAAAATGGCCGGGTTCATGGGGGGCTTTTTTAATCGAATCATTAAGGAAAGAAAATCCTAGAAGGCCAATTTATTGTGAAAGCGACAACTCTACTAGTCTCAGTGAAATAGCCAGTAAGATGATGAGTAGTCTGGATTTTAAAGTTTCTGCTAGAACACTTTACTTGAGATATAACTCTCTGAAAATAAAAGAATTAAGGGTGATTGAGGTTTATAGAAATTTACTAACCCAATTGCCTTACACACCGTCATGGGACGGTGAAAATTATGTTTATAAAAGGAGCATCGCAACTTCAAAAAATGGCTAAATAGCTGCGCGGAATAGTACTCCACTTTCGGCCAGCCCTTGCAGCGTAAAGCATTGGGGCTGTTTTCTATGTATGACCGCACTGCATCAGGCCTACGGTGTATTGCCCTTACGCGACACATCACATACCAGTAAACGGCAGATGTAGAGGTATTAGGCGCAGCTATTCAGTTAATTAACTATGGAACTATAAGATTTTAAAAAAGCGTCATGCCGCTGTTTTCTTAAATTGACCTTCTTTGTCATGATTGCGATGTCTTACAAAAGAAAAGAATGCAAAGCTAGAGTTGGAAATTTAATGCTTAAAAATCAATTTTTTATGATTTTTCTGTATCTAAATGGTTTACGGATTTTTAGGTTTCATGCGTTAGCTAACAATCTTTGGTTAAAGACGTTTTCATCTTACCTAAAGAGATAGTACAGTATGAGAATGGCTAATCCAACTTCATAATTTTCATGAATAAAGTGACATATTTGTACCTTATTTTGCTTTTGGCGTACACAGTTCCTGATGTTGTTAACGCGCAGGTAACAACATTAGGTCAAGAACCTTCGCTGACTACCACCATATCCCCAGCATCGGGCTCTTTACCAGAAGAAAATGCAAACCAGAGTTTACAATCTCAAAATATTCTAATCTTGAATTCTCTAGTTAATGATCAAAAGCAACAAATCACACAGATGCAAGAGAAAATTGATAAATTGGAGGATAGTAGTGGCCTTAATTTTGCCGTATGGTCAGGAATTGTTTTAACTTCTGTTGCTGTTATTTTGACTGCATTGGGGATCGTAATGGCTATATTTTCGTTTTTTGGTTATAAAAAAATGATCAATGGGGCGAAAGATGCAGCGACAAGAATTTCTACAGAAAAAGCTACTGAAGTGACTGAAAAATTAGTGCCTAGTATTACTGAAACAGTTTTACTTCAATTGTTAGATAAAGGGAAGTTCGACGATTTGATCTTTGACGGTATAGAAAAAGTGGCGTATCGAGGGATTGAGTTCGCAGGTGGTGATATGCTTGAAGATAACACAGAGGAGAGGGGACGATGAAATTTACAACTTCTAATGAATGGCTTTCTCTTCCAGATCAACAAGTTGCATTGATTAAAAACCACCAGCAAAAATTGCCGATTGCGGTTGGATCAATTGCTAAAGATTTCGGAATCAATGTTAAAGTGTCCACTTTGGCAGCTGGTATTTCTGGCGAAATAAAAGACGAGAATGGAGTTATTGTTATAAGAGTAAATAGGCATGATACCAAAGAACGGCAACGCTTTACTCTAGCGCATGAAATTGCTCACTTCTTACTCCATCGAGATCGGATTGGGGATGGAATTACTGATGATATTTTATATCGATCGAAATTATCTGATTTCATGGAAGTTCAGGCTAATCGCCTAGCTGCTGATATTCTCATGCCAGGGCATCTTCTAGAAAGAAAACTTCTTGAATTAACACAAACTGCTGAGTTGAGGGATGAACAAAAAATCGAAAGATTGGCTGAAGTTGCTGGAGTATCTACTACAGCGATAAAGATACGTCTTGGAAAAATTTAAGGGGAAGGGAATGTTTTTATTAGAAGAACGTTTTGATTATAAATACGCCCCCATTCTTTCTCTGAGTCTCTCAGAAATGGAAGCTCTTGAGAATCTTCCAGAGAAAGACAAAGATTTAATTTTGCCCATTTTCCCCTTAAAAGGATGGATGAGTTCGCAATTACTGGATAATTCTTTAAAAAAGATAAAGAAAACAATTAGCGATAGACGTTGGATCGCCTCATTTGATAAAGATTATTTATCTGATAATAAAGATTATCTACTCAAAGGTACTTATCCTCGAGAGGTATTTTATCAATTAGTTGAATTGAAAAACCCTAAAGATGGTTATAATAACTGGTACAATTTTTTGCGAGATATACCAGAGGCCATTCCAACTGTGTTTCTTGACGACTTGTCACAGCTTGAAAATCAAATAAATAAGCTTGTGAGTTTAAATAGAGGTTTGACTTTTGTTTTTGAAGTTAAAAAAATAACTTTGACAACTTACAATGAAATAATTAATATCATTTCAAGGCTAAGAGTTAAAGATCTATTTTTTGTCTATGATGTAGGAACTATTGGTAGTAATTTTAATGACTATTTTCAACCTCTACTGAATCTAATTAATAAAACAAAAGCTGTGATTCCATTTACGAGGATTACAATTTCTGGAACTTCTTTCCCTTTTAATTTTGCTGGATATCATAAAAGTGTAAATTCTATTTATGAAAGAAGGCTGTTTAATAAATTAAATAATGTTATTGATTTTTACCCTACGATTTATTCTGATCGTGGTAGCGCCCGTATTGATAAGCAGTCAGGTGGTGGGAGTGTGCCTCCACCAAGAATTGATTTTGCTTTAAAGGAGGAGTGGCCTTTTATTCGACATGAGTTTAAGGATCCTAAATATCCTGAAAAAGGTGAGAAAGAGAACTTGTACTGTCTTTGTGCTCAGGAAATTATGCAAGAGGATTATTGGCCTAAAAATTTACATCTCTGGGGAACTCAGATGATTCAATTAACGGCTAAAAAAGAAAAGTTCGGGATTAACACGCCTCAAAAGGCAACTGCTGTTAGAATCAATCTTCATTTATATACACAATTACACTATCATAGCGTGCTCGAAGATATTGACACAGATGAAGATTGGGTTGATTGAACTTCTCTATAAAAGCCGAAGATTTAGAAGTTAAAATTTATCTTCGGCCAAAATTTATTTTAATTTCCCTAAAATACTACCTTCGAATATTCTATTGTCTCTTATTTTTTGTGAGTATGGACTTAACCTATTTAAGTCATTTATAGTAACTTTGTTACCTATCTTAATATTTTCTATAAAATTTGATGACGTATTTTTATATCTTTGAGATATCACTTCAATGACAAAAAGCTTTAATTTTTGCAATGAAATTTGATTTAAATTTTTCTTTAGAATATCCTTAATCTCTCTTTTTCCACTACTACCTAATGGAATTTTAAAGTTTTTAGCCAATTTCCTCATGTCTTGTACTCTCAACAAATCAAGGTAATTTTTCTTATCTTCGATTTTAGAAAGCTTCCCTCTTTTCTTTATTTTTATCTTTTCCTCTGCTACCTCCCATACTTCAATGTTTTTAGGGATCATGGTTAAAATGTTTTCAACATGTTTAATCGTTGTAACCACAATGATTTTATCAAAATATTGCTTATATTTTTCAAGTTGCCCAGATAGCCTGTAGAGGCTATCTGCGTCACTTTTTATTTCATATGCTATTATTTTCCCATCAACTAATATAGCCAAATCCACTCTTCTTGCGAAAGAATCAATAGTTAATTCATTTATGACTATAGTTTCATTATTTATCTTCCCTTTGGTTAATAAATGATTTAATACAGTTTTCTTTATTTCTTTCTCAAAGGGGTTAAAATTACTCATACTTCCGCCATTAAATTTTATCTTCGTAAGAATTATCATCTAAATTGTCTATTATACACGGGCTTTTGCTGCATTAAACGAATTAGAATGTAGACTAAACAAATAATCCGCGCACCACTGCATCATCTCTCGCCTCCCCTCATGATACTGAGCATGGTTGTAAGTCCCGCGAATCGCGTTCTTATCCACATGTTCAAGCTGCGTTTCAATCCACGCTGAGTTAAAACCCTCTTCATGTAGAATTGTACTCATTATATGCCTGAATCCATGCCCAGTTGCTCTTCCGTTGTAACCAAGTAGTTCCAGAACCTGAGTCACACTTGCTTTTGATATTGGTTTTGTTCCGTCATTTCTTCCGACAAACACAAGTGGATACATGCCAGTGATAGGCTTTAATGATTCAAAGAGTGCAATAACTTGATCTAACATTGGAACGATATGTGGCCGCTTCATCTTCATTACTTCAGGAGGTATCTGCCAGAAGCGCTTTTCAAAATCGATATCCTCCCAGCGGGCAAAGCGCAGTTCTTGAGTTCTAACACCTGTGAGCATGATGATTTGAGTCGCTGTCTTCGTGATAATGCTTCCGGTGTATCCTGCAAGGTCTTTAAGGAAATGCGGTAATTCTTCAGTATTAAGGAAAGCTGCTAATACCTTCCTCTGAGAGTCCTCAGCTACTTCCTGTGAGCCACCGCCGTACAGCCAGAACCGCTCGCAGAGGCTCCTGAGGCCCTCAGTATATGCTGTGAGGTAACGTTCCGGTTTGATGTGAAAACCGCTTTACCGCCCCGTGAACCGGTAGCGGTAGTGCGGAAAATCATGATGAATTAATAATGATTTGTAAGAGACGCTTGCATTGGTATGAAGCAAGCGGTTAATGAGCCGCTAGAAATATAGGCTCATTAGTGCCAATGGTTATAAAATAATCCAAGGAAATATGTGTGACATTAAAGTGATCTGCTGGATTTTGCCGTTCCCCCTGGCTTGTCACAGCCAGCAGCACCGCGTCAGTTTCTGGAAACTGTATCCGCTTCATGCATCAACTTATCTACCAGTGGTTTAAAGAAGGATGGAAGTGGGAGCGGCTCACCTTCCTCATCCACATTGTTACAGTCAAACCAGACTCCGTTCTCATGCGCAATAAAGAACGTTTCCTCTTCACTTACCGTAAGCTCAATACATGGCCATGCATCACCATAGACCGAGTGATAGGTCACGGCAGTGAAAGGCGCGTTTCCATCCTCTCTGTGAAGAAGAGCCAACAACCTTTTCGAGAGCACCCAGCTGTGCAGCTCCCGGAAATAGCCGCGAAGGTTTGTCTTACTTAGCAGATACACCTGGTTATCTAATTTGTCGATAATTCTTTCCGAACAATAGCGAATGGTCTCAGGGTCTTTCACGACCAGTTCACGCCAGCCGCCCGGGGTTGATTCCTGAATAATTTCTCGGAGCGTATTTGACATGTCTTCTTTTTTATTTAGCTTATCCAGCAGCTCAATAAACACGCTTTTCTCTGTCACCCTCAGCCAGTTCTCATTACGCTCACGCCAAGACTGATGCGAAGGCAGGCAAAAGGTGTACCGTTGTCCTTTCTGCCATATCAGATAGTCTCCCAGTGACAACAGCGCACGTTCAAGTAGGTGCTCGTGGCTATGCAGAACCTTTTCGTTAAGCACCCAATAGGTTTTCTCTGTCAGTAATATAAATCGGGTAAGATCGTAACCGCTATTATCAGCAGTTTTGGCCCCCTTGAGCAGCCCCCTTATGCGGCCTTTGAGATAAGGATGAGATTCTGCCCGAATTAAGGCAGGCTCCCATGCACTATCCAGAATAATCAGCTTTGCTTTAAGGGCTTCTTCATCCCACTGCTCGTTAAAACCCAGTCGAACTTCAACTGAACGAAGACAGCTGTAAATGTCATCAGCATAGGGGGCCAATTCATCAAGCGAACGAATAATCCCCACTGCAACTTGATTACTGTCAATACGCATGGTGTAAAGGAAGTTATCGGTGACACGGCTCCATTGAGCGTGCTGCTCAGCGAAGCGGGCATCGATGGACGATCTCTTGGCAGTAATAAATGCACAGAGTGCATAAAAACGGCATGCTCCGAGTAAGTCAGAGCCCGTCAGAAATTCCATCAGCAAGCTGCGGTGTTCACGGGTTGCATGCAGAGAGCAAAGAAAATCTAGTATGGATGAGAGGATATGAATGTTCCCAGGGTTGAAGGTATCCCTCGCTTCGAATTCTGAGGAACTAAAACCTTCACGGGTGCTTCTCAGGGCGTTGAACCAGGCCGCATTTAGGTTTGCCAACAGATATGCAGGTTCAGATGACTGACTGCATTCAAGAAGAAACGCCATCCGCTTAAAAAAGCGCAGAAAGAGGGTATCAAAGCTTTCGGTCCTTTTTTTGCTCAGGTTCCAGAACATATCGGTCCAGGCCTGATCGATTTTCTCACCAAAGGTCACAGCACCAGGCTGCTGGCTCATTCTGCCTGAGAGCCAGGCTTTGAAATTTTCGAAATCGGTAAGCGATTTTCCCCGCGAATTCATTTTGATATAGAGATCGTCAGAAAGTCCAAATGAGGACAGGTTCAGATACTGGAATACCACTGGCTGGGAGTCACAACTGCACAGTTTGGCATAAAATTCACCGGGCACGTGACCGAAGCATGACTGGATCGCATTCAGCATCGTCAAGCAGGCTGAAACCGTAGGGTCCTGAAGCCAAGAGTGATAAAACCAGCGGCTGTCCGTTATCTGATCCCTAAGGTTGGGGGCATTCTCTGCAAACTGTAGTCCACTGTTGTCGGCCCGCACCAGTGCATGGAAAAACTCAGTTGCGGCGGTGCGGGTCTGATATGTGAAGCGGGATTTGCCCAAATGAGTGAATCGTTCACTGAACTCAGCATATTTCGCCTCTTTGTTTGCTAGATACCAGTGAAGCAAGAAGAGAGTCGTAAGGCGCTGCTGACCATCGAGGACCGAAAGGGTGGGACTCTCCTCAGTGCTGAGGTTTCCATAAATAAAATCGAGATCGAGCGGTAGAGCGCCAACAGGAGCTGTTAACGCCTGACTGATCGACAGGAGAAACTGATCGCGAATTTCCCATGCGTCCTCGCGCCCCTGAGCATAGTCACGCTGTATGATGGGGATCTCAACGTTGCTGACTTCACTGAATAATCTGGCGAATGAGATGACTTTACCTTGCTGCATACATTGCTCCATCAAAAAATACGGTCAGGGCGTCTGTAATTGCGCGCCGGTAGCTATCCTGATCCTGGCTACTCCAGAAAGTCATTTCGTGGACGTTACTGCTGTAGTATTTAAGAAATACGTTTCGTGTACCGGGAGGGACAAAAGTTGACGCTTTGTCCGCTTCAATAATGCGATTGCGCTTCACCGGAAAGATGGCGTTGCGATAGCTTCTGTTAGTTGACTGATCCAGAAGCGTAAGGTTTCCAATGCTGTCATCCCTGTCCTTTAGCGGCATCTGACTGTACTCATTCAGGACATCGCTGAAATAGGCTTCAAATTTTTCACTGTCAAAAGGCTCCTCCTGAAGCAACGCCTCCGCACGGTCAAAGAGTAGATGCTGTGCTGACCGGGCAGTGTCTGGTCCTTCTTGCGCTATATTGAAAGGCCGGAAATGCTCTCGCATCACCTCCGTCCAGGCCTTCTGTCCGCTAATATTTTCCGGCATTTGCGAGCTGACTGACGTAATGTGCTCAATGTCCCAGGCGTCGATTTTGTAATGCCGGAATGGGAAACGGGTAGAGGATTTTTTGTTGGCCAGTAAAATGGCAATGTTAAAAAGCAGAAGCACGGGGCGTAGCGACCGCTCAGGATAGGTCAGAGCGGAGAGTGTGGCGTCAATCTGGGTGCTGCGCTCGGCTTGTCCCCTACTCAACGAGCCTGCGATCCCCGGCAGGGCGAAACGCAGGATCCTTTGCTTCAGTCCAGTAATGAATCCCGACTTTGTTTCACAGCTTTCAGATTCGCTGATGAGCTGAGGAATGACGCTCTCACTGTTACTAATGAGATAACCGACAAGGTGATAAGTTACGCGCCCGCGGTACCACTCATCCAGCAACATAAAGCGCTGTTTAATAAGCAGCCACACTTTTTCTATGCGCTCCGGGTCCTGATACATTTCCTCCAAGTAATGGGCGAACGACAGGAAGATATAGTGTGGATCCTGACGGGAAATACCTGACTTTAATGAATCTGCAACCAGGCCAAGTATAAACTCTATGCGATTACTCTCACGGGTATGGTTACTGATGAAATACCAAAAGTCTTCCTGCTGAAGACGGCGCTCCGTTTCATCCCACTCCTGCGCAATTCTGAGCTGATTAAAGCGAACGCTGAGTTCGGTCTGGCTGAAATTTCCAGCATTGAGCAGCAGTGCTTTAACCAGCTCTGCGTTGGTTAGCGGGATTTTTCCACGATTAAGCCGGGAAAAGACCTCAGTCACATTTGCCTGATCGCTTAGCTGATACCAGATCACTTTTACATTTTTACCGGCCTCATCATCATTCAGCAGAGTCTGCAAAAAGCTGAACTTATAGACAGGCGGTCGTGAACTGAACCATGCGTCTATTGCTTCCCGAGCCTGGTTCATATGATAAAAATCAATATTATCATCTGCGTGATTGCTATTGATATTGCTAAGGAAACTTGCACTCTCAGGGCGGGTTTCGTAGCGCAGAGAGTATCCGGAATGTCCAAGCATAGCGGCAATGTCCTTCAGATAAAGAAGGATAATGCAGATGGTTGTCAGACGCTGTTGGCCATCGACTAGCTCCCATTCCTCACCGCATTTTTTGACCACAACGGGCTGGAGGCAGTAGAAGGCTTTACGTGAACTTGACTCGCTGTTTTTCTGGAATTCAGCGATATCATCTAGCAGGTCTGTAACCTGCCTTTGTGTCCAGCGGTAGCCCCGTTGATAAGAGGGGATGAAAAAATGCTGTTTCATCAGGTCGCTTATTGGCCTGAGGATCAGTTCGTTGCTCGCGGTCATGTGCCTTCCTTCATGCCTGACTTTCTGGCTGGATGCCAGTAGTTAAATTTAACAGTAATAATTATATTTATCAGTTAATTAACCTCATCACCTTTTTCCTAAGGAAGGTAAACCGCCGGATACAACAATCCTACGCCCGCCAATGTGTTGGTCCATGATGTCTCGTGAACTGGCATTTCCGGTTTTTTTACCCTTTGCCATTACTTTCTTGTTTTTGCTAGATTTGCTTTTTGTAGCAAGTTTTTTCTTGGCATGGGCAAGCAGAATGAGCCGTCCTGACATCAAACTCTGTCTGGAAGTATCCGCCGCATCATAGCCATTCACGATGGTCACTATTTCTTTTTTAATTTCAGATAACGTTTTTTCAACAACAAATTTCTCTACTACAGCGGAGTATTTTTTATCTAGCGGTTGAGCTATCGCCCATTGATAGGAAATCGTCGTTATACTGTTTTTCTTCGAAGGATTACTACTGATGGGAGAAGAGCTTCGTCTTTCTGAATGGGCTTTATTTATATGCTTTTCTAATCTTTTCGCGTCTTTGAGAGAGACGTTACATACTGGACATTTGCAGGTTTGACGGGCAATAAGCGGTGCCTCAGCTATACGCACAGTACCGGCTGGTTTTTCTCTCAACCCGCTGAATGCGGCGATCTCACTTTCAATTTCGTCAAAATGTGGTCCTATACGGGAAAGTAGCCGCTCGCCAGCTTCTGTCACAGAAACGCTACGCGTTGTACGGGTAAGAAGACGAAGGCCAAGATCCGCTTCAAGAGTCCTTACCGTGTAGCTCAGTGCCGACTGCGATACACCTAACTGAGCGGCCGCTTTTGTGAAACTTTTTTCACGGGCAATTGCGATAAAAGCTTGATAATCGTTCACATTTCTACGGCGCATTTATTGACAAGGTTCTTTTGGATTAATATTTATTACGTATAAAATAATTCCTGGCGTGGAGGTTTGTCTATTGGTAACGATCCAACGTTCCTCATCCACGACAAGTATCCATTAGCACTCACTAATGCTCAATAGAACCAAGGCTTACCAACTTCCGCTTTTGGCACACGGCCGACGTTCAGAACAGTGTCAAGACAGCGAACCTCATCCGTTACATCGTTAATCTCACCCGCCCTTCCTCTTCCAACTCAAAGCCATCGCACCTTGCTAACCCAGAAGGGGCGCCTGCTCTGCACTAATATCCGCACTGCTCATACTCCATTGATAACAATAAATTCAATAATATGAAAAAACTGTAATTTGCATTGAAAATCTTACTCATGGTGCTTGGCTACAAACACATGCCTGGTAAGATAAGTTATAAAACAGCACACTAGCTATCTAGTAAGCAATGTCACAGTAAAGGAAACTCACGATGGATCTTGTGGATAGTGTCGAAGCAGGCAAGCTGACTCTCAGTGAATTGATTGATACCCTGGCAAAAGATAAAAATTACGCAGCTTCAAAGTGGGATCAGCGATACCGCGAATTTACGACCTTGCTACAGCAAACCTCAACTTTTACTGAGCCTGAAACGGATGATTTGGTCAAACGGCTTTGGTATGAACGTGGCAACGGTATTGCCAGTATTCGCCAGGGTGTTCCGTCTTTAGCGGAATATCAGCAAAGCCTGCCACTGCTCAGAGAATTAACCGAGCGTATTCGTCAGCAGCCGGATGAAGCGACCTACCAATATGTTGGCGATGCTCTAAAGCAGGCAAAAGAGACCGGGCTTCTGAAGCGTATGTATTGGAGTTTGAGAAATCGTGTCTTTGCCGCGTTTTCGCCAGAAACCTGCACCAGTACAGTGGATGAGAATGCGTTTACTAAAGCGGCAGATTTTCTGAATAAGAAATTCCACCTCGGTTTGGCGCTGAACGGTAATTGGTTGCAGAAAAACAATGAATTGAAGCAAGCCATACACGCCCAATCTCCCAATGCAGATCCTTATTACGTGAATATGGCTATTTGGCATCTCTATGAATTATTACGCGAACGCGATAATGAACAGAGACAGGAGAAAGTATCCAGCACCACATCAACAACCAGTAGTGAGCTCACCGAAATTAAGCCCCTCTCACACTCACCAACTAACGTGATCTACTTTGGTCCGCCGGGCACTGGCAAGACCTTCACGTTGCAGCAAAAGATGAAAGAGTACACTTCTCATGCTGTACTGGCCGATCGTGATGCCTGGCTGGATTCTCGCCTTGAATCGTTGAACTGGATGCAAGTCATAACCCTGGTACTGCTCGATCTTGGTAAACGAGCAAAAGTTCGCCAAATTATTGAGCATACGTGGTTTCAACGTAAGGCATTATTAAATGGTCGTAATGGCAATTTATCGAATACTGCCTGGGCTGCTTTGCAATCCTATACCGTTCCCGAGTCGTTAACCGTTGATTATAAGAATCGTCGTGAACCTGCCGTATTTAACAAAACAGATAATAGCGAATGGTTGCTAGTTGATTCACAGCTCGAGCAAGTGGAGGATTTGGTAGAACTCTACGCCGAACTTAAACGCGGCCCTAAATCTGCCGAATCCATCCAAAGATTTGCAGTGGTTACGTTCCACCAATCTTACGGCTATGAAGAATTTATTGAAGGTATCCGCGCTCGCTCAGACGAAAGTGGCAATATCTCTTACCCTATTGAGCCGGGTATCTTTATGCGCCTGTGTCAGCGTGCCAATGCCGATCCAGCACATCGCTACGCCATTTTCATCGATGAAATCAATCGCGGCAACATATCCAAGATCTTTGGTGAACTGATCTCACTCATTGAAGTAGACAAGCGTACGGGTATGTCCAATGCAATGAGCTTGCAACTGTCTTATAGCGGTGATCACTTCAGCGTACCCGCCAATGTCGACATCATCGGAGCCATGAACACTGCGGATCGTTCTTTAGCTCTGATGGACACGGCTTTGCGCCGTCGCTTTGACTTTGTCGAGATGATGCCTGATCTCTCTTTGCTGAGTGGAAGTAAGGTGAAAGGCATAGAACTCGAGTCGTTGTTAGAGAAACTCAACAGCCGCATCGAAGCACTTTACGATCGTGAACATACGCTAGGACATGCGTTCTTTATGCCGGTAAAAAATGCACTCGATGCCGGTGATGAAGAAGCTGCGTTTAAACAATTGAAGATCGCATTCCAGAAAAAGATCATTCCGCTGTTACAGGAATACTTTTTCGATGACTGGAACAAGATCAGTCTGGTGCTGGCAGACAACCAGAAACAAGACGACAGCCTGCAATTCGTGATTGAGAAAACCGACGATCTGGATACGCTTTTTGGTAGCAATCATGCTTTACGACGCCATGATCAGCAATCGACTGCTTACGAGCTAGAAGCATTTGATGAAGAGATCTGGAATATGCCACAGGCTTACCGCGCTATTTATCAGCCACAGCAGACCACTCTTGATGAGCAGGCTTTAAACCATGGGTGAAGTGCTCTCTGTTTTTGAATATGACCTCCTAGGGAGTGGAAAAGCGGCTTCAGTTGGCGCAAAGCTGGTCCCTCAACAGGTCTTTGATTATTTAGAAACACTTAGCCTAACAAGCATTCAAGGAAACCACTTTCTCAAACTCACCTCACGCTCAGGTTTCAAATTGCTTCAGGTGCAAAACTACGCGGGGATGCTTTCTACGCCTCACGGTCTACAACTTGAGATATTGCCTAAGGTTGGTAAAAACCTCACTACTGCGAGTGCGCGAGAAACATTCATCACGATGCTAAGTCACCTGCCTGCGTTTCGACATATTCAAACCCAGCAGGCAACTCTCCAGGCACAGCGCATGCCTTTGCTCGAGATTTTTATCAGCCAGTTTTTGCAAAGCGTCAGCCAATTGCTTAAACAAGGTTTGCGCTCCGACTATGTGAGCGAGCAAGGTAATCTGTCTTTTATGAAGGGCAAGCTGATGCTTTCCACACAGTTGCGGCATAACGTGGTGAATCGTCATAAGTTTTGTATAGATTATGATGACTACATGCCGGATTGTTCAGCCAATCGGCTCTTACATTCAGCGCTGGATAGGCTACTTAGCCTGAAGCTTTCATCTGAGAATCAACGCTGGCTTTACGAACTGCGCTTTGCTTTTGACGGTATTCCACTAAGTCGGGATATTGAAAGCGATATAAACAGCCTACGCATTGAGCGTGGTATGGCTCATTACAGCGAGCCGATGGTCTGGGCACAGTTGATCCTCAGAGGGATGAGCCCCAGTGCCTTGCTGGGAAACACCAATGCAATATCACTCCTATTCCCTATGGAAGCGGTATTTGAATCCTTTGTTGCACAAACCCTTCCCGACGAACTCCCTCCTCACCTTAAAGTTAAACCGCAGGCTGCCACTTATTCTTTGGTAAAGCATGGGCTTAACGATTGCTTTAAGCTTCGCCCAGACTTGTTGATTCAATCACGCCAACCGGTTCAAACCAAAATGGTGATGGATACAAAATGGAAGCTGGTGAATAACAACTCACAAAAAAAATCACTGTATGGGCTGGCGCAATCCGACTTCTATCAAATGTTTGCCTACGGCCAAAAGTATCTTAATGGGATTGGTGAAATGTACCTGATCTACCCTGCGCATGATGACTTTAGCCAGCCGATACAGCAGCACTTTGCTTTCTCTGACACCTTAAGATTGTGGGTTGTGCCATATCGGATAATGGCAAAGCGCGGGGAGAGGATGATGTGGGCGAGTGATGTGTCCAATATTTAGTTACTAAGCCCGTTGGAATGGGTCAGTCCAAAACATCGAAGCTGTCTCAGATAAAGTTGGCAAGTTTGGTAGGAATCGATACTGCAGATTCGAAAGCCCTGCCGCTAGCAAGACGCTCTTATCAAACGTACAATCAAAACCCTAAAATTGCCCTTTCCAAAAAAGAATTGTTTTTAACAGGACTCATAGTGAATAAACAGCAGCTTGCAGCAAAAATCTGGGAATCAGCCAACCAGATGCGATCTAAAATTGAAGCCAACGAATACAAAGATTACATACTCGGTTTCATCTTCTACAAGTACCTCAGCGACCAGCTAGTGCAATTTGTCACCAGACAGGGTATGACGCCCGAAGACATCAAAGCCCTCAATGAAGAAGACGCCGACACTGTTAAATACGTGCAAGACAACCTGGGCTACTTTATAGCCTACGATAATCTGTTTTCTACATGGGTTGATCCAAAATCCGAATTTGCTGAATCTAACGTGCGTGATGCGCTCTCCGCCTTTAGCCGTTTGATTTCGCCAACATACAAAAAACTGTTTGAAGGCATTTTTACCACCTTAGAAACAGGTTTAAGCAAACTGGGTGAAAGTGCTGGCAAACGTACCAAAGCCATCAGCGACTTACTACACCTGATCAAAAGCATCCCCATGAATAGCAATCAAGGGTATGACGTACTGGGCTACATTTACGAATACCTGATTGAAAAATTTGCCGCCAATGCGGGTAAAAAAGCCGGTGAGTTTTACACGCCTCATGAAGTCTCGGTGCTCATGTCGAACATCATCGCCCATGAGTTAAAACACAAAGATACTATCAAAATTTACGACCCCACTTCCGGCTCTGGTTCGTTGCTGATCAATATCGGTGAGGCGGTCGAGAAATACGCTAAAAACAAAGACAGCATCACCTATTTTGCCCAAGAGCTAAAAGCCAATACCTACAACCTAACCCGTATGAACCTCATCATGCGCGGTATCAAAGCCAGCAACATTAAAACCCGTAATGGCGATACCTTAGAAGACGATTGGCCGTATTTTGATGAAAGCGATCCTCAAGGCTCGTACTACGCCTTGCATGTCGATGCAGTGGTGTCCAACCCGCCTTACTCACAAAACTGGGACCCAAATTTTAAAGACAGCGATCCACGCTATTCACGTTTTGGCCTGGCACCTAAAACCAAAGCCGATTTTGCTTTTTTGCTGCATGACCTCTATCACCTAAAACCCGATGGCATTATGGCTATTGTACTGCCCCATGGTGTCTTGTTCCGTGGCGGTGAAGAAGGTCAAATTCGCAAGCAACTCATTGAGCAGAATCATATTGATACTGTTATCGGTTTACCGGCCAATATCTTTTTTGGCACCGGCATTCCAACGGTAATTTTAGTACTCAAACAAAAACGCCAAAACACCGATGTATTAGTGGTCGATGCCTCCAAACACTTTATGAAAGAAGGCAAAAACAACAAACTTCAAGCCAGTGATATCAAGCGCATTACTGATGCAGTGATTAAGCGTGAAAGTATCGACAAGTTCTCGCAACTGGTGAGCAAACAAACCCTGCGCGACAACGGTTACAACCTCAACATACCGCGCTATGTGGATTCATCTGCAGCGGCACAAAGCTGGGATTTACACGCAACTATGCTCGGCGGCATCCCCAACAGCGAAATTGCCGAGCTAAACAACTATTGGCAAGCCTTCCCACAATTGCACGATGCTCTGTTTAAGCAAAAATCTACCGCTTATAGTGAGCTGGCCATTGCCAAACAAGCCGTCAACGCGAGCATTAGTGGGCACCCGCAAGTTTTGGAGTTTATCAACACCTACAACCAAGCCTTTAATGGCTTTGATGACCACCTAAACGCCCAGTTAATACAAAACTGGCAAAGCGTACAGCGTAACCAACAAGAGTCGGCATTGAGTACCGAGCTATTTACTCGCTTAGCCCACATTGCCTTAATCGACAAATACCAGGCTTACCAATTTCTGAACAACCAATGGCAAATTATCAGCGCCGATTTAGAAATGATGCAAACTGAAAGCTTTGCCGCCACCAGACAAGTTGACCCTAATATAGTCATCAAGAAGAAAGACGGTAAAGACACCGAAGTACAAGACGGCTGGAAAGGCCACATATTGCCCTTTGATTTAGTGCAACAAACTTACTTAAGTGATGACTTACAGGCTCTGGCAACTAAAGAAACCCGTCTGGCTGAAATCGCCAGCCTGCTTGAAGAAATTTTAGAATCCCTAACCGAAGAAGAAAAAGAACAAGATACGTTAAAAGATAGCAAAGACGGCTTTGCCAATGCCGAAGTCGGCAAAGCCGCCAAAGCCTTCTTGAAAGAGCAAAAAGATGCCAAAACTAAATTTGCCGAGGACAGCTATGAAGCCAAAATCATTCGTGCGAACAAATTAATTGATGAAGAAAAAACCCTGAAAAAAACGGTCAAAGATGCCGCCACTGTTTTGCACTTAAAAACTAAAACGACCATCGAAGCCTTAACCGATGAACAAGTGAACAACCTGCTGCACCTTAAATGGATTGCGCCATTAAGCACCGAACTCGCCGCCATGCCAACCACCGTGATTAGCCAACTTACCAGCCAAGTACAAGCCCTTGCCGATAAATATGCCGTCACTTACTCGCAAGTGGCCAATGAGATAAAAAACACCGAGCAAGAATTGGCGGAGATAATGGGAGAGCTCACAGGTAATGAATTTGATTTACAGGGCTTAGCAGAGCTCACCAGCTTATTGAAGGGCGAATAAGATGAGTATGGATAGCAAAGTGCCAGAAATTCGGTTTAAAGGGTTCAGTACAAACTGGCTCAATTTCAATTTAAGTCAGATTACTGATGTCTATGATGGAACTCATCAAACGCCCGCATATACAAAAAGTGGCGTAATGTTTCTTTCGGCAGAGAATATCAAGTCGTTAACTTCAACGAAATTTATTTCAGAAGAGGCATTTAAGAGGGAATTTAAGGTATACCCAAAAAAAAATGATGTACTAATGACCAGAATAGGCGACGTTGGAACTGCAAACGTTGTTGAAACTGATGATGATAGAGCTTATTACGTGACTCTAGCATTATTAAAATATAAAAAGATAAGTCCATACTTTTTAAAAAGTTCAATCGCGTCACCATTTGTTCAAAAAGATATTTGGCTTCGAACTCTACATATTGCATTCCCTAAAAAGATCAATATGAATGAAATTAAGAAAGTTGTGGTTAACTGCCCACCAGATGTTGTTGAGTCTGATAAGATCGGCCAATATTTCAAAAATCTCGATGCACTAATCACTCAACACCAACAAAAGCATGACAAACTCAGCAGCATTAAAAAAGCCATGCTGGAAAAAATGTTCCCCCAACAAGGCGAAACCATCCCAGAAATCCGCTTTAAAGGGTTTAGTGGGGAGTGGGAGAGGAAGAAGTTAGGAGAGATAGGCGACACATTTACTGGATTATCAGGTAAAACTAAAGATGATTTTGGGCATGGCCAAGGTCGATTTGTTACGTACCTAAATGTATTTTCAAATGCGATTTCAAATGAAAATTCAGTTGAACCGATAGAGATCGATACAAATCAAAACGAAGTCAAGAAAGGTGACGTTTTTTTTACTACTTCCTCAGAGACGCCTGAAGAAGTCGGAATGTCGTCTATTTGGATGAGCGAAATTAAAAATGTATATCTAAATAGCTTTTGTTTTGGCTATAGACCAAAACAAAAGTTTGATAACTATTACCTAGCATACATGTTTCGGTCAAATTCATTTAGAGAAAAAGTTGTATTTTTGGCTCAAGGTATATCTCGCTACAATATATCAAAAACGAAAGTTATGGATATAAAAATTAGCATTCCGAACCTTACGGAACAAGAAAAGATAGGCAACTATTTCCAAAATCTCGATACATTAATAAACAAACACCAAGAACAAATCGCCAAACTTAATAATATCAAGCAGGCCTGCTTGAGCAAAATGTTTGTCTAACAGGGAGCGCCATCATGATTACCTTTAAAACCGAAGCGCAATTTGAGCAGGCCTTTATTGAGGTACTCACCCACAAAGGTTGGGAGCCGGAGATACTCAAAAACAAAACCGAAGCGGATTTACTGCAAAACTGGGCAAACATTTTGTTTGAAAACAATCGCCAGCGTGACCGCTTAAACGATGTGCCGTTAACCGATACGGAAATGCAGCAAATTATTGAGCAAATAAAAGAACTTAAAACCCCGCTCAAGCTAAACGGTTTAATTAACGGCAAAACCGTAGCGATTAAGCGCGATAACCCAGCCGATACCTTGCATATGGGCAAAGAAGTCAGCTTAAAAATATACGACCGCCAGGAAATCGCCGCAGGCCAAAGCCGTTACCAGATTGTGCAGCAACCCAAATTTGAACGCGGCAGCCCTTTGCGTAACGACAGACGCGGTGATGTGCTGCTACTGATTAACGGTATGCCGGTGATCCATGTAGAGCTAAAGCGCAGCGGCATACCGGTTAGCCAGTCAGTGAACCAAATTGAAAAATACAGCAAAGAGGGTGTATTTAGCGGCTTGCTTTCGCTTATCCAAGTCTATGTGGCAATGGAACCCAATGAGACAAAATACTTTGCCAATCCAGGGTTAGACGGCAAGTTTAACCCCGACTATCAGTTTAACTGGGCCGATTTTAATAACGAACCCATGAACCACTGGAAAGACATCGCCTCAACCTTGCTTTCCATCCCTATGGCGCACCAGTTGATTGGCTTTTATACCGTCGCCGACGATACCGACGGCGTGCTTAAAGTTATGCGCAGCTATCAGTATTACGCCGCCAATGCGATATCTGACAAAGTAGCCAAAACCAACTGGCAGCAACTGGGTAGCGCGGCCAATAATCCCGATCGCCTCGGGGGTTACGTGTGGCATACCACGGGTTCGGGTAAAACCATGACCAGCTTTAAATCGGCGCAATTGATTGCACAATCCAAAGATGCCGATAAAGTGATTTTTTTAATGGACAGGATTGAACTGGGCACCCAGTCGCTCGCTGAATATCGCAATTTTGCTGGCGATGGCGAAGACGTTCAAGCCACCGAAAATACTCACGTACTGATTACCAAATTAAAAAGCACCGCCCCCGCCGATACGTTAATTGTTAGCTCCATTCAAAAAATGAGTAATATTTTTGAAGCGATAGACGATGCAGGCACGGCCACAAACTCTGCGGATATTGAAAAAATTCGCGCTAAGCGTTTGGTGTTTATTGTCGATGAGGCGCACCGCTCTACCTTTGGCGACATGCTGATTATTATTAAACGTACCTTTCCGCGCGCATTATTTTTTGGCTTTACCGGTACACCAATTCAAGAAGAAAACGAAAAAAACGGCAATACCACCAGTACCGTATTTGGCAACGAGCTACACCGCTATAGCATTGCCGATGGTATACGCGATGGCAACGTGCTGGGCTTCGACCCTTACAAAGTTCCAACTTTTAGAGACAGTGATCTAAGACAAGCGGTAGCGTTAGAACAAGCCAAAGCCAACACGGTAATGGAGGCTATGGATAACCCAGCCAAAAAGAAAAAGTTTAACCACTTTATGAAAGATGTACCTATGGCTGGCAATAAAAACGCCACAGGCAAGTACCACAAAGGCATTGAAGACTATGTGCCTAAAAGCCAATATTTAAGCGAAACTCACCAAGCCAAAGTGGTGGAAGATATTCTGCATAAATGGGATGTGCTCAGCCAGTGTAATAAATTCCATGCTATTTTTGCCACTAACAGCATTGCTGAAGCCATTGATTATTATCGTCGTTTAAAAGCCGCCAAACCTGAACTTAAAGTATCGGCCCTGTTTGACCCGAACATTGATAACGACGGTAGTGGCGACCGTGACCCCACCTTTAAAGGCGATGGTCTGGAAGAAATTATGGCCGACTATAACGCGCGTTACAGTCAAGATTTTGATTTTGCCCGCCATGCAGCCTTTAAAAAAGATCTGGCGGCACGCCTTGCCCATAAAAAGCCCTACGAGCGCATTCATACCGAGCCTTCAAAGCAATTAGATTTACTGATTGTTGTAGATCAAATGCTTACTGGCTTTGACTCTAAATGGCTTAATACTTTGTATTTAGACAAGGTGATTAGATACCAAAACATTATTCAAGCGTTCTCACGCACCAATCGTTTATTTGGCCCCGACAAACCCCACGGCATCATCCGTTATTACCGCTATCCACACACCATGGAGCAGCACATTATCGATGCGGTAAAACTGTATTCTGGCGACACACCTATCGGCTTATTTGTTGATAGGTTAGAAAGCAATCTTAAAGCCATGAATGAATTAGTGGCTGACATTACCGAGCTGTTTGTCAGCGCCGGTGTTGATAATTTTGAAAAGCTGCCAGACGATATAGAAACCTGTGCCCAATTCGCCAAATTATTTAACACCTTTAGCCAGCATCTCGAAGCCGCCAAAGTACAAGGTTTACAGTGGGACAAGTCGGTGTATTCATTTACTGAAAATGATGTAGAGCATGAGGTAACGCGGGCTATAGACGAACAAACTTACCTGAGCCTGGTTCTGCGTTACAAAGAGTTGGTAGGCAAAAGTGGTGGCGGTGGCGAAGGTGGCGGCGATGTGCCTTTTGATATCAGTGGTTATTTAACTGAGATAGATACCGGCAAGATAGATGCGGACTATATGAACAGCCGCTTTGATAAATATTTAAAAGAGCTGAACATACATCAAGACTCTGCGAGCATTGAAACCACATTAAATGAGCTGCACAAGTCATTTGCATCGCTCACCCAAAGTGAGCAAAAGTACGCCAAGCTCTTCTTGCACGACTTGCAGCGTGGCGATGCGCAGTTAATTGAAGGCCATACTTTTAGAGACTACATCAACACCTACAAAGATAACGCTGAAAATGCGCAATTAAACGCAGTTGTTAATGCTCTTGGTTTAGATAAAGGGCTACTCATAGCATTAATGGCTGATAGTGTTAATGATAAGAATCTCAACGAGTTTGGTCGTTTCGACGCATTAAAAGATTCGGTAGATAAGGCAAAAGCTAAGATCTATTTTGAAAAACAAGACGGCGTAATCATACCTCCATTTAAATTGAATATACGCATTGATCAGTTTTTAAAGCAGTTTATTTTTGCGCAAACGGATGATTTCTTAAGTGGTACAGATATTGTTGATATAGTGACGTGATGGGTGTTCCTCCCTCAGCGTAAGTCCTACCACACTTATGCTGAGTGTTCTTAATTTGTATTAACTCAGACCTGATCTGACAGTCACCGGTTATTTATACAGGTATCTGTCAGATTACATCTGGCTTAAATTATTCTCAGCCCAGATGCGCCTGCCTGACAACAAATGTTATTTTCCATCATGATTTCCTTTTAGTTTGATTAAAACGCAAAAAAGCCCCTGTCTTTTGAAAGAGGCTTTCATTGATATCAAAAAATTATTCAATGAGATGCATTACCATAAATGACCAGTTGTGGTTATTTGAATGGATTATTTACTTTTGCATAATCAAAAGGTGAGATAGTTTGCTGCCTGTTGGCATCAAGAAAATCCGCCCACCACTGCAGCATCAGTCTGCGCTCATCAAGATGTTCGGCTTTATGAATGTAAGCCGCCCGCACAGAGTTACGCTCCATATGGCTCATTTGCCGCTCAACCGCATCCCTCGACCACAACCCTGATTCAATCAGCGAGCTACATGCCATCGTCCTGAAGCCATGGCCGCAGACTTCAACCTTAGTGTCATAACCCATAACACGCAGCGCTTTGTTCACCGTATTTTCACTCATCGGTTTTCGTGGATTGTGATCACCAATAAATATCAACTCGTGGTCGCCGCTAAATTTCTGTATTTGCTTTATGATCTCTAGTGCTTGTCGGGAAAGTGGAACAAGATGAGGTGTATGCATTTTTGAACCGCGCTGAGAATGCTTAACACCCTCGATCGGTTCTCGCTCTGGAGGGAGCGTCCACATAGACGTTTCAAAGTCGATCTCTGACCAACGAGCAAAACGTAACTCGCTTGAACGAATGAAAATTAGCAGTGTAAGTTCGACTGCCAGACGAGTTAACGGTCTTCCAGTATAACTATCAATTCGATGAAGTAGCTCAGAAGTACGTTTTAACTCAAGTGCCGGACGATGCTGTCGATTAGCGGATGCGACAGCCCCTGCCATTTCCTGTGCTGGGTTGTAGTCAATCAAGCCACTTTGTACTGCGTACCGCATAATTGCCGTTGTGCGTTGTTGAAGGCGTGATGCCACTTCGAGATGTCCCGATGCCTCTACCACTTTAATGGGTGCTAATAAATCACGGGTTTTGAGTTCGGCAATATTGCGCTTACCAATCGCCGGAAATAGATTGTCTTGTAGGCTTTTCAAAACACGATTGCAGTGATCTTTAGACCATTTTTTATTGGTCGCATGCCACTCTCTGGCAACCACCTCAAAGGTAAAAATTGCTTTTGCCTGCTCTTCTTTTTTCGCTCGTTTATGCTCACGCGGATCGACCCCAGCAGCGACTAACTTTCTGGCGTCTTCTCGTTTCTGTCTGGCATCCGCCAACGACACCTCCGGGTAAGTGCCAAATGCCATGAGATGCTGTTTCCCGCCAAAGCGAAAGCGAAACCGCCAATACTTTGAGCCATTTGGGTGAACAAGCAAAAACATGCCATCGCCGTCTACAAGCGAGTATTCCTTTGCCTCAGGTTTTGCCGAACGCACCTTGGTATCAGTCAGGGCCATGATGGTATTCCTTCCATATGCTGCCGTGAGTATATAAGCATTATCGAACCAGCATATATACTCGGTTCTATACTCACAAGCATGTTGATGTGGGGTAACTCAGATTGACGTCGGTTGACTGAAAAGCGGGGCAAAGCCTTGCGGGGACTGGATTTAAGGCATAAAAAAAGACCTCAGTTGAGGTCTATTTACATACATATGGTGCCGAAGGCCGGACTCGAACCGGCACGTCTTTCAACGGTTGATTTTGAATCAACTGCGTCTACCGATTTCGCCACTTCGGCACGAAGAGGTATGCGGAAAACGTTGGGGATTATACCTGTCACAGACCGCCTTGCAAGCCCCATTCTACCATTTACGTTCTAAGTGCTGAAAAAAACAGCGCATCATCAGTTGGTTGTACTCATAAGCCTTAATAAAGGCTTATGAGTACAACCAAAAGCCAACAAAATCTGCAACTCCCAACACTGGTTTTCCCAATACATCGTGATAGTCTTTCAAACACACCCCGCCTTCGGAGATAGCACCCGTTTATGATACGCCTCGCTGTTATTGGAACTAACTGGATCACCCGTCAGTTCGTCGATGCTGCCCACGAAAGTGGCAAATATAAACTCACCGCGGTCTACTCCCGCTCGCTGGAACAGGCACAAAGTTTTGCTAGTGACTATCCGGTGGAACATCTGTTTACCGATCTGAATGCGATGGCAAAGAGTGATGCCATTGATGCGGTTTACATCGCAAGCCCGAACTCCCTGCACTCCCCGCAAACGTTACTGTTCCTCAGCCATAAAAAACATGTGATTTGCGAGAAGCCGCTGGCGTCTAATTTGCGTGAAGTGGAAGCAGCGATTGCCTGCGCGCGTGAAAATCAGGTCGTGCTGTTCGAGGCATTTAAAACTGCCAGCCTGCCAAACTTTATTGCACTGCAGCAGGCATTGCCGAAAGTCGGCAAGATCCGCAAAGTGCTGCTCAACTATTGCCAGTACTCCTCGCGCTATCAGCGTTATCTCGATGGCGAAAACCCTAATACCTTTAATCCGGCGTTTTCGAACGGCTCGATTATGGATATCGGTTTTTACACGCTGGCCTCGGCGGTTGCACTGTGGGGCGAACCGTATTCGGTTCACGCGACAGCAAGCCTGCTCGAAAGTGGTGTCGATGCGCACGGTTCAGTGCAGATGAATTACGGCGATTTCGATGTGAATCTGCTGCACTCAAAAGTCAGCGATTCAACTATCCCAAGCGAGATTCAGGGCGAATCCGGTTCACTGGTGATTGAGAAAATCTCTGAATGCCAGCGCATTACCTTTATTCCACGCGGCGGCAAACCACAGGATCTGACGCTCCCACAGCATATCAATACTATGCTTTATGAAGCCGAAGTCTTTGCTCGTCTGGTCAATGACAACGAAGTGAATCATCCAGGTCTGGTGACGTCGCGTTCTACTGCGGCCTTGAGTACCGAGATCCGCTCGCAAACCGGCGTGAAATTCCCGGCGGATGATGTCTCGGTGCAGCTACCGGCGTAAAGGTGTGTAAAAGCGGGGTAGCAGCATGTTGACGGATTGTAGCATCCGTAATATTTTGTTACCCGCAAAGGGGAGTAACTTCATTGTCGGTTAATCGTCATTACGGTGTGAAAGCACCCGGTTACCGAGCAATACGAATGGCTTTTTATACAAAAAACCATTCCGTGTTGTAAGTGAGACCTTGCCGGAAGGCGAGATCCCTGTTGCAAGCATTAGCGGCTGGCGTCTTCCGACGTTGGCCGTTTTTGTTTTTATAGGAATAATTTTTATGAATAGTGTCGGCACTCCATTACTGTGGGGCGGTTTTGCCGTCGTGGTCGTCATCATGCTGGCTATCGACCTCTTTTTACAGGGGCGTAAAGGCTCGCACACCATGTCCATGAAGCAGGCGGCCGCGTGGTCCCTGGTCTGGGTTTCGCTTTCGCTGCTGTTTAACGCAGCATTCTGGTGGTATCTCACCGGGACAGCAGGCCGTGAAGTGGCGGATACGCAAGCTCTCGCCTTCCTTACTGGTTATCTGATTGAAAAAGCGCTGGCGGTGGATAACGTCTTCGTCTGGCTGATGCTGTTCAGCTACTTCGCCGTGCCTGCGGCTTTGCAGCGCCGTGTGCTGGTTTACGGCGTGCTGGGCGCGATTGTGCTGCGTACCATTATGATCTTCGCGGGCAGTTGGCTAATTTCTCAGTTCGAGTGGCTGCTGTACGTATTCGGCGCGTTCCTGCTGTTCACCGGTATCAAAATGGCGCTGGCGAAAGAAGATGAAGGCGGCATTGGTGACAAACCGCTGGTGCGCTGGATCCGCAGTCACTTGCGCATGACGGATAAAATCGAAGGCGAGCACTTCTTTATTCGTAAGAACGGTATTTTGTTTGCAACGCCGCTGCTGCTGGTGCTGATTCTGGTTGAACTGAGCGACGTGATTTTCGCGGTCGACAGTATCCCGGCTATTTTCGCTGTGACGACCGACCCGTTCATCGTGCTGACGTCGAACCTGTTTGCCATCCTCGGCCTGCGCGCGATGTATTTCCTGTTGGCAGGCGTGGCAGAACGCTTCAGCATGCTGAAGTACGGTTTGTCGGTGATTCTGGTGTTTATCGGCGTGAAGATGATGATTGTCGATTTCTACCACATCCCAATCGCAATTTCGCTTGGCGTGGTGGGCGGTATTCTGGCGTTCACTCTGATTCTTAACGCTATCGTGAACTACCGTAACGATCAGAAAAAGCTCGCGAAGTAAGATTTTTGTCAGATGGCGCTATCGCTTATCCGACCTACGAAACCCTTCAAACCCCGTCTATGGCGGGGTTTTTCTTTTTATAGCGCCAACTGCATGAAGTGTTGCTAATGTCACATATTTGTTAATATTTAGTTATAAAATCTAGCCTGTACCGAAATAATCAGTGATTACTACTTACTACCCTGCGACATTTCCTTATACTCGACCAGGCAAACACATTTCTTTACATCCGGTCAAAAAAGTACCTCAGAGTACCGACACAGGATGGGACGACATACAACACAGGAAGGTTATTCATGTCTATACAATCTCCGGGTTTACTACAACGCCTGGCACAGGGCAGTCTGGTCAAACAAATTCTGATCGGACTGGTGCTCGGTATCGCACTAGCGGCAATTTCGAAACCAGCAGCAATCGCTGTCGGTCTGCTCGGGACATTATTCGTTGGGGCACTGAAAGCTGTCGCACCGGTGCTGGTTCTGATGCTGGTGATGGCGTCTATCGCCAATCATAAGCACGGCCAGAAAACCAGCATCCGTCCGATTCTGGTGCTCTACCTTCTGGGTACGTTCACCGCTGCATTGACTGCTGTCGTGGTCAGTTTTGCATTCCCTTCCACGCTGCACCTGGTCACTGGTGCGACTGATATCACTCCGCCGTCAGGCATTGTAGAAGTGTTGCGCGGCCTGCTGATGAGCATGGTTTCCAACCCCATTGATGCATTGCTTAAAGCGAACTACATCGGGATTCTGGTGTGGGCTGTTGGTCTGGGCTTTGCTCTGCGCCACGGTAACGAAAGCACCAAAAACCTGATTAACGATGTGTCCGACGCGGTGACGTTCATCGTGCGCGTGGTGATTCGTTTTGCGCCGATTGGTATCTTCGGCCTGGTGGCATCAACTCTTGCGACCACTGGCTTTGAAACCCTGTGGAGCTACGCGCAACTGCTGCTGGTGCTGGTTGGCTGTATGTTCGGCGTGGCGCTGGTTATTAACCCGCTGCTGGTGTTCATCAAGATTCGTCGCAACCCGTACCCGCTGGTGTTCGCCTGCCTGCGTGAAAGTGGCGTAACCGCCTTCTTTACCCGTAGTTCTGCGGCCAACATTCCGGTGAACATGGCGCTGTGCGAGAAGCTGAATCTGGATCGCGATACTTATTCCGTTTCAATCCCACTGGGCGCAACCATCAACATGGCTGGCGCGGCGATCACCATTACCGTGCTGACGCTGGCGGCGGTGAATACTCTGGGTGTGCCGGTTGATTTACCAACCGCACTTCTGCTGAGTGTTGTGGCGTCGTTGTGTGCTTGCGGGGCGTCTGGTGTGGCGGGGGGATCTTTGCTGCTTATCCCACTGGCATGCGGCATGTTCGGTATTCCGAATGAAATTGCCATGCAGGTCGTCGCAGTCGGCTTTATCATCGGCGTGTTGCAGGATTCTTGCGAAACCGCACTGAACTCCTCTACCGATGTGCTGTTTACAGCTGCGGCTTGCCAGGCCGAAGATGCACGTCTGGCAGACAATAATCCGTTACGCGGTTAATTCTCAAAGCTCCCTGCCCTTCGAGGCGGGGAGTTATCCCTCTTGTTGTTGAACCTCTTTTTCGACCTTAAACGGGTCAATGCCCCGCCTTTGCATCCGCCAGAAGCGAATAATATTCAGGCCGTTCATCACCAGAAAACTCCCTTCGATTAACGTTCCGCCAATCGACCCTAGCCAGAAATTATGTGTCACCCAACAAGCCGTGGAGCACCACATTACGCAGCGAGTGGTCAGCCCTTTGCAGCGAAATAATGCCCAGGTACTAGCCACGGTTCCGGCAATCGGTAGCAGCTCCATCGCATGGTTAAATTTAGCCAGCCCCAGGCCCAGCGTTAAGGCAATGAAAATGCTCATCACCCACAGGCTGCGGGTACGCAGGGAGATAACGGTACGGATTGCGTTAAGTTCGGCGCTCATACCCGCCGGGCTTGCACCCATCAGGAAGAAGTGAATACCGATGATGGCGCTGTAACCCGCCAGTTGTAGCTTGAAGCGCCGCTCGTCGCGGTTAATGAACGTGGTAATACCAACCACAAAGGCGAGAACCCCGACGCCCTGGGCAACCCAATACGCGGTCATGACAAATCCTTGTGAGTAAAAACGAGGCGAAAAAAAACGGCATTTCGAATATCAAAATGCCGTTTCATGGTAGCACTTGAAACGCTACTTACAACGTGACGCCACTTTTAAAGATGGCCAACTCGCGGAAATCATTACGCTCGTTGCAGGTTTTCTTGCCGTTAGCGATATCAACAATAGTGTCGATAAACTCGGTCAACAATGTATTCATATCGCTGCCGTGCAGCAGTTTGCCTGCGTCAAAATCAATCCAGTGTGGCTTTTTAGTGGCCAGCTCACTGTTGGTTGCGATTTTAACTGTTGGCACAAAACCGCCGTATGGTGTGCCACGACCGGTGCTGAACAGCACCATATGGCAACCTGCACCAGCCAATGCACTGGTGGCAACCGCATCGTTACCAGGCGCACTTAACAAGTTCAGGCCAGGCGTTTTCAGGCGCTCGCCATAACGCAGCACATCGACAACCTCGCTCTCACCGGCTTTTTGCGTACAGCCGAGGGATTTTTCTTCGAGCGTGGTGATACCGCCAGCTTTGTTCCCTGGTGATGGGTTCTCGTAGATCGGCTGGTTGTGTTCGATGAAGTACTGTTTGAAGTCATTCACCATGGTGACGGTTTTTTCAAACGTCGCTTCATCGCGGCAATGGCTCATCAGGATGCGTTCTGCGCCAAACATTTCCGGGACTTCTGTCAGCACAGTGGTGCCGCCGTTAGCCACCATATAGTCGGAGAAACGACCGAGCATTGGGTTCGCCGTAATACCGGACAAACCGTCTGAACCGCCGCACTCCAGGCCAAACTTCAGCTCGCTGATTTTGCCTGGTTCACGCTTGTCGTTACGCATCACTTCGTACAGGGCCTGAAGTTGCTCAAGCCCGGCTTCAACTTCGTCATCCTGCTGCTGGCAAACCATAAACTTCACGCGGGACTCATCGAACTCACCCAGCGTTTCACGGAAGGCGCTCACCTGGTTGTTTTCACAACCGAGACCAATCACCAGTACCGCACCCGCATTTGGGTGATGCACCATGTTTTGCAGCATGGTGCGGGTGTTAACGTGATCTTCACCCAACTGCGAACAACCGAACGGATGGCTGAACAGGAACACGCCGTCGATATCTTCGGCGTCGTTGTTCTGTTTCAGGAAACGGTTCTGGATCTGACGCGCGATGCCGTTTACACAGCCCACGGTTGGCAGGATCCACAACTCATTACGCACGCCTACTGAGCCGTTTTCACGACGGTAAACGCTCACATCGCGGTCTGCAGCCTGGCTTGCCAGAGACTGGAAATCAGGTTGATAGCTATACTCATCCAGATCGTTCAGATTCGTACGCGTATTGTGTGAGTGAATGTGCTCGCCGGCTTCAATCGTCGCCAAAGCATGGCCAATTGGTAAACCGTATTTAACGACGTTCTCACCTTGCGCAATGGTAACCAGCGCAAATTTATGGCCACGAAGCACCGGCTGGCGCAGAGTCACCTCTACACCTTCAACGGTAACCACTTCACCTTCAGCCAGGTCCACTAACGCAACAGCGACGTTATCTTGCGTATGGATCTTAATGTATTGCATATCAACCTCAGAGCCTGATTAGTTCAGTTCAATGCCAAAGTAGTCTCGGGCGTTGTTAAAGCAGATGTTTTCCACCATTTGGCCCAGCAGCTTGATATCAGCTGGAGCTTCGCCCGCTTCAACCCAACGGCCAATCATCTGGCACAGGATGCGACGGAAGTATTCGTGGCGGGTGTATGACAGGAAGCTACGGCTGTCAGTCAGCATGCCAACGAAACGGCTTAACAGACCCAGTTGCGCCAGCTGCGTCATTTGACGCTCCATGCCATCTTTCTGGTCGTTGAACCACCAACCTGAACCAAACTGCATTTTTCCTGGCATACCTTCGCCCTGGAAGTTGCCAATCATGGTGCCCAGCACTTCGTTATCGCGTGGGTTCAGGCAATACAGAATTGTTTTTGGCAGTTCGTTGTTTTCGTTTTGCTTGCTGAGCAGGCGAGAAAGTTCTTCAGCCATTGGACGGTCGTTGATGGAGTCAAAGCCCACATCAGGTCCCAGCAGTTTGAACTGGCGCAGGTTGTTATTACGCAGCGCACCAATGTGGTACTGCTGAACCCAACCGCGACGGGTATATTCCGCAGCCAGCCAAACCAGAACCGCAGTTTTGAACTGTGCAACTTCGTGCTCGCTTGGGGTTTCACCGGAAAGACGACGAGCCAGAATGCCGTCCAGAGTCGCTTCATCTGCTTCTGCAAACAGAACAACGTCCAGTGCGTGGTCGGAAACTTTACAACCGTGTTCAGCAAAGTGATCCAGACGCTTGTTCAGTGCAGTTTGCAGATCGGAGAAACGACGAATGTCGGTATCAGACACTTCAGCCAGTTTGCCCATGTATTCAGCAAAAGTAGCTTGTTCAATGTTGAAGGCTTTATCCGGGCGCCAGCTTGGCAGCACTTTGGTTTCAAACGCATCGAGCGCGATTTGGCGGTGGAAACGCAGATCGTCAATTGGGTCATCAGTCGTACCGACCATTTTCACGTTCATCTGCTTCATGATGCCGCGCGCAGAGAAGTTGTCCTGAGCCAGCAACTCATTACATTCGTTCCAGATTTCATCAGCAGTTGTTGGAGACAACAGTTTGCCTGTGATACCGAATGGACGACGCAGTTCGAGGTGAGTCCAGTGATACAGCGGGTTACCGATAGTGTGCGGAACAGTTGCAGCCCAGGCATCGAACTTCTCGCGGTCAGACGCATCACCTGTACACAGACGCTCCTCCACACCGTTAGCACGCATGCCGCGCCACTTGTAGTGATCACCTTTTAACCAGATGTCATACAGGTTTTTGAAGCGGTAATCTTCAGCGACTTGCTGTGGCTGTAAGTGGCAGTGATAGTCGAAAATAGGCTGGTCGGCTGCAAACTCATGATACAAACGGCGGGCAAATTCGGTATCAAGCAGAAAATCTTCAGTCATAAACTGGGCCATTGTAGGGTTCCTCTGTTCATAGCAGTTCGATGCTTGCGCATAATGCAAATAAAGTTATCACACCAATTTCTGGAGGCCGAGTGGATTTTTGTGGTATTCGTCACAAAAACCACACTTTTATTGTTAATATTGTGTTTAAAACAAAGCCGCATCCCGCGCCAGTTCTGGCTTGAAAGCCCCTACCCCCTTGGAGTGAGCTGATCGACACTTTTGTGATATCACTCAACTTTTGAAGCTGTATGACAAGTTATCTTTCTGCCGTCGCAATACAGACGTAATGGAATTACTTCAGACGCTGACATCAATAACAGCGCATCACGGTACGGAAACCGGAATTGCCACAGGCAGTTTTTTACATATGGCAAGGTACGGGTCGTACCGGGTGATACCCCCGGATATGAACCCCTTAATAGATCAAACGCTCTGGCAGCAGTGCCGGACGTACGGCCGCATGATGTGCGGTTGTTTATAAGACGGGATGAAATTCGAAATGCGAAAGATTCAAGGCTTGCGCTGGTACATGATTGCCCTGGTAACCATGGGTACAATTCTGGGTTACCTGACACGTAACACTATTGCTGCTGCTGCGCCAACATTGATGGAAGAGCTGCATATTTCCACTCAGCAATATTCCTACATCATCGCGGCTTACTCAGCTTGCTACACCATCATGCAGCCTGTCGCAGGTTATGTGCTTGATGTACTGGGTACGAAAGTGGGCTACGCATTCTTTGCTGTCGCATGGGCAATTTTCTGTGGTGCTACTGCACTTGCAGGAAGCTGGGGTGGCCTGGCAATCGCTCGTGGTGCCGTTGGTGCTGCTGAAGCGGCCATGATTCCAGCTGGCCTGAAAGCCAGTAGCGAATGGTTCCCAGCTAAAGAGCGTTCAATCGCCGTGGGTTACTTCAACGTGGGTTCCTCTATCGGCGGCATGATTGCTCCACCATTAGTGGTTTGGGCGATTGTGATGCACAGCTGGCAGATGGCGTTCATCATCTCCGGTGTCCTGAGCTTTGCATGGGCAATGTGCTGGTTGATTTTCTACAAACACCCACGTGACCAGAAACGCCTGTCTGAAGAAGAACGTGAATACATCATCGGTGGCCAGGAAGCGCATCACCAGACTGACAACAGCAAAAAAATGAGCGCCTGGAAAATCCTGCAGAACCGTCAGTTCTGGGGTATTGCTCTGCCACGTTTCCTTGCTGAACCAGCCTGGGGTACTTTCAACGCCTGGATCCCACTGTTCATGTTTAAAGCTTATGGTTTTGACCTGAAACACATTGCGATGTTTGCCTGGATGCCAATGCTGTTTGCTGACCTGGGATGTATTGTTGGCGGCTACCTGCCACCATTCTTCCAGCGCGTATTCGGTGTGAACCTGATTGTTTCCCGTAAACTGGTAGTGACCATGGGCGCGATTCTGATGATTGCTCCAGGGACTATTGGCCTGTTCACTAGCCCGTATGTTGCAATCGCTCTGCTGTGTGTTGGCGGCTTTGCTCACCAGTCACTGTCTGGCGCTCTGATCACTCTGTCTTCTGACGTGTTCGGTCGTAACGAAGTGGCGACGGCGAATGGTTTGACCGGTATGGCAGCCTGGACTGCGAGCACCCTGTTTGCTCTGGTTGTGGGCGCACTGGCTGATACACTTGGCTTCAGCCCACTGTTCGCTGCACTGGCAGTATTCGATATCCTCGGTGCTATCGTTATCTGGACAGTGCTGCAAAACAAACCAATCAGTGAGTTGAACGACTCACAAAAACCGAAGCAAGCAATAGCATAATCGGTGTCTCAAATTTGTTTACAAAGCCGCCCACGGGCGGCTTTTGTGTATCTAGAATGTGGAGCCGAACTTTGAAAAGTGGTATAACAAATAAGGTTACCCGCAGGACCTTTCCCGGAGCTACAGATGGAAGTTATGGAACCACGTCGTCTTTATCAGCAATTGGCCGCTGAACTTAAACAACGCATCGAAAACGGTGTTTATCTGGTTGGGGAAAAACTCCCGGCAGAGCGCTTTATTGCTGAAGAAAAGAACGTGAGCCGCACTGTGGTTCGTGAAGCGATTATTATGCTGGAAGTGGAAGGCTACGTTGAAGTGCGTAAAGGCTCCGGAATCCATGTTATTGCGAACCAGGCTAAATACTCTAACCTGCCTGATGACCAGTTTGAATTTGCCAGTTTCGGGCCGTTTGAGCTGTTACAGGCTCGCCAGCTTATTGAAAGTAACATCGCGGAATTCGCGGCGACTCAAGTGACTAAGCAAGATATCGTCAAGCTGATGGAAATTCAGGAAATGGCGCGTAATGAGCACAATTTCCAGGATTCAGAATGGGACCTTCATTTCCATACTCAGGTTGCTCTAGCTTCACAAAATAGCGCCCTTGCAGCCATCGTAGAAAAAATGTGGAGCCAACGCATCCATAACCCATACTGGAAAAAACTTCACGAGCATATTGATAAACGCACCGCTGATAACTGGTGTGAAGATCATGACCAAATTCTTAAAGCACTGATTCGCAAAGATCCTCATGCTGCTAAAGTGGCAATGTGGCAGCATCTGGAAAACACCAAACAGATGTTATTTGATGCAACCAGCGATGATTTCGAATTCAATGCCGATCGCTACTTATTTGCAGATAACCCGGTTATTCATCTCGATACTGCCGCAAACGGTCAAAAATAGTCATTTTCCCGCGCGAGGGTAAGCAAACCAACCAATAGTGTCAGCGTTTGTAAATACCCTCGCCAGCCCCCCTACGACTCATCAAAATCAATCCTCAACAAAGCACAAATACTGTGACGCATTAGACAGAGCTTTGTTACAATTAGATGCAATTTCACTGTCGGTGTTAGCTTTGCTAACAACCTGCCCGGTCGCATTCACACGGAGTTGTGGCGAACCTGGGTAACGAGCGGTGGATTGTAGGCGGCTACTACACAAGCATAACCACACAGAATAAAGCCGCACTCTACTTATCTGACTTTGATCAGCGGTCTTAACCGATGTGCCAGGAACACTGAATGGAACTTCTCTCGCAACTGTTGAACGCTCTCTGGAGCCAGGATTTTGAAACGCTCGCCAATCCAGGAATGATTGGCATGCTTTATTTCGTCTTGTTCATGATTTTATTCCTTGAAAACGGCTTGCTGCCAGCAGCCTTCCTGCCCGGCGATAGTTTGTTAGTTTTGGTCGGTGTGCTGATTGCCAAAGGGGCAATGGGTTTTCCGGAAACCGTTTTACTGTTAACCACCGCGGCCAGCCTCGGCTGCTGGCTTAGTTATATTCAGGGGCGTTGGCTTGGTAACACGCGAATCGTGCAGAACTGGTTATCGCATCTTCCCGCGCATTATCATCAGCGTGCGCACAACCTGTTCCATAAACATGGCTTATCGGCATTGCTGATTGGTCGCTTCATTGCTTTTGTTCGTACCCTGTTACCAACTATTGCTGGTTTATCTGGTCTGAATAATGCGCGCTTCCAGTTCTTCAACTGGATGAGCGGCCTGTTATGGGTACTAATCCTCACCACGCTAGGATATCTGCTCGGTAAAACGCCGGTATTCCTGAAATATGAAGATGCATTGATGTCCTGCCTGATGCTGCTACCAGTCGTGTTACTGGTAATTGGTCTGATCGGTTCGTTGATTGTGCTTTGGCGTAAAAAATACGGTAACCGCAGTTAAGAGGGATAACGATGAAAACACATTTTTTTCGTGGCCTAAGGGCCACGATGTTGATTGGCGCAATTGCCGCGGCCTCAATACTAATATGGTCTGGAATGCAGCGTACTGAGTCCACACTTGAGATTCGCTCCAGCCAACAAGGGATCAGCATGCCTGACGGGTTTTATGTCTGGCACCACCTTGATGCCAACGGTATTCGCTTTAAAAGTATTACGCCTGACAACAATTCGTTATTGATAAAGTTTGATTCGAGTGCGCAAAGCGAGGCTGCTAAAGCCGTGTTATATAAAACGTTGCCACATGGCTACGTCATCGCTCAGCAAGATGAAGATGACAGCGCCAGCACATGGCTTACGCGTGTGCTTAACGAAAATATCCGCATCGGTTAACCCTTTCCTGCAATCCTAATTTGCTAATGGGGATTGGGTTTTTACTCAATTCCTGACTATGCTTGTTTTTACTTAAACCGCTACAAATCATCACATTCGTTTAATTTCTGGACTTTTTGTATGCTTAACCTTGCGGGTAAACGTACATTCACAATGGAAGGTTTTTTATCATGAACTATCGTACCGTATTGGCTATCGCCCTATTGTCTCTGACGTCCGCAGCGCATGCGAGCTCGCTGTGTAATGAAAAGGAGCAGGATATTCAGCGAGAAATTGGCTATGCGGAGAAACACCAGAATCAAAGCCGTGTCGATGGGCTTAACAAAGCGTTGAAAGAAGTTCGCTCTAACTGCACCGATAGCAGTTTACGCGCGGCTCACAAGAAAAAAATCAACGAACAAAAAGCTGAAATCACCGAGCGGAAAGCAGATCTTAAGGAAGCTCGCGAAAAAGGCGATGCTGATAAAATTTCAAAACGGGAACAGAAACTGGCTGAAGCTGAGCACGAGCTGAAAACTTTGCAGGCTCGTGATTACTAAGTTCAAGGATCAACCTCAAACACCTGGAGAGAACCATGTCAAAAGATACCACATCAGAACATTTGCGCGCTGAGTTGAAATCCCTGGCAGATACCCTTGAAGAGGTGCTGAGTGCATCGACGGATAAGTCAAAGTCCGAACTTGAAAAGCTACGTGGCAAGGCTGAAAAAGCACTGAAAGAAAGCCGTGTACGCCTGGGTGATACCGGTGATGTTATTGCTAAACAAACCCGTGAAGCTGCCGCGAAAGCTGACGACTATGTGCGTGAAAACCCATGGACTGGTGTTGGCATTGGGGCGGCGATTGGCGTCGTACTCGGTGTCCTGCTGACACGTCGTTAATTATGCCTGAATCCCATCAACCTCAAGGTCCAGGTAAAGGCGTCCTTGGCATTGGCCAGCGCCTTGTCACTATCATCGTTGGGATGGTGGAAACGCGTGTGCGGCTTGCAGTGGTAGAGCTGGAAGAGGAGAAAGCACATCTCATCCAGTTACTACTGATGCTTGGGTTAACCATGCTGTTTGCTGCATTTGGCTTAATGAGTCTTGTGGTGCTGGTTTTCTGGGCCGTCGAGCCGCAATACCGCCTGAACGCCATGATCGCGACAACAGTCGTTCTGTTGGGTCTGGCTTTCATCGGTGGTATCTGGACTCTACGTAAATCGCGTCAATCCACCTTGCTGCGCCATACCCGTCGCGAGCTCGAAAATGACCGCTCGTTGCTGGAAGATGACAAATTATGAGCAAACGCGAGCTAGATAAACGCAAAGCATTTTTACTCAGTCAGATTCAGCAACAACGGCTGGATTTAAGTGCAAGCAAGCGCGACTGGCTTGAAGTGACAGCGACTTATGACAGAAGCTGGAACACATTGATTAGCTTACGCCGGTACGCAGTTGTCGCCAGCAGCGTTATGGCTATCTGGACAGTGCGCCACCCAAGCTTCCTGATGCGCTGGGCAAGGCGCGGACTAGGCGCCTGGAGTACGTGGCGCCTGATTCGCAACACAATACAGCCACAATCGCATTAGTATCCAACGCCGCCTTATTCAGGCGGCGTTTTTATTAATCAGTAATATTGAAAAACATCGACAGTTTTCCTTGCTAACAATCCCTTAACGTCACGTCTATTATCCTCCCCATCAACCGCAGTCACCGGTAACTACCGGAAACTGCAAAGACAAACATCCCTGGGCTGATAGCACCCACAAGAGATTCGCTGGAGAGTAAAATGAAAAAATTAGATGATGCAGGTGTTCTGTTAGCTCGTGTCCTGATGCCGATTCTGTTCATCGTTGCAGGTTGGGGCAAAATTAACGGTTATGCCGGCACTCAACAATATATGGAAGCGATGGGTGTTCCTGGGTTCTTATTGCCATTGACCATTCTGCTTGAGTTTGGCGGCGGCCTGGCGATTCTATTCGGTTTCTTTACTCGTACCACCGCAATTATCACTGCAGTGTTCACGATTCTGACAGCGTTCTTGTTCCACGGTGATTTCAGCCAGGGCATGAACTCAACTATGTTTATGAAGAACTTCACCATCGCCGGTGGTTACCTGTTACTGGCTATCTTCGGACCAGGTGCATACAGCATCGACCGTATTCTGAAGAAAAACTGGTAAGGCTTCTATACTGATTAGAAGTAAAAGCGAAGGTTAATACCTTCGCTTTTTTGTTTTTAAGGCTCACGAGGAGAATGAAATGGGACAATTAATTGATGGCGTCTGGCACGATGTCTGGTACGACACCAAATCCACTGGCGGCAGTTTCAAACGCTCAGAGTCAGCTTTTCGCAGCTGGCTGACGGCGGATGGTGAACCCGGCCCAACCGGTAAAGGTGGTTTTGCTGCCGAGAAAGATCGCTACCATCTCTATGTTTCCCTCGCCTGCCCATGGGCTCATCGCACATTAATCATGCGTGCGTTAAAAGGCCTCGAATCTTTTATCTCTGTTTCTGTGGTTCACCCGCTCATGTTGCAGGACGGCTGGACGTTTGACGATGATTTCCCAAACGCTACCGGTGATGGCTTATATCAGCATGAATATCTTTATCAGCTCTATTTACAAGCTGACTCTGATTACACCGGGCGCGTTACCGTACCTGTTTTATGGGATAAGAAAACGCAGACTATCGTCAGTAACGAATCCGCTGAAATCATCCGTATGCTCAATACCGCGTTTGATGCGCAAGGTGCTCGCGCTGGGGATTATTACCCGACTGCATTACGTAGCCAGATTGATGAGCTAAATAGCTGGATTTACGACAGCATTAATAACGGCGTTTATAAAGCCGGCTTTGCTACCTCTCAAGAAGCTTACGATGAAGCCGTCACCAAAGTATTCGAGTCACTGGCACGCGTTGAGCAGATCCTCGGGCAGCATCGATATTTAACCGGCGACCAGCTTACCGAAGCGGATATTCGTTTGTGGACCACACTGGTACGTTTCGACCCGGTCTATGTCACCCACTTCAAATGCGATAAACATCGTATTAGTGATTACCTGAATGTGTACGGATTCTTGCGTGATATCTACCAAATGCCGGGCATCGCTGAAACTGTCGACTTCGGGCATATCCGCCACCACTACTACCGCAGCCACAAAACCATTAACCCTACCGGGATTATTTCCATTGGCCCCGCTCAGGATTTGAATGAGCCTCACGGGCGCGACGAACGGTTTAACAAGGGTTGATAAAATTCATATGAACTATGTTTTACGTAAAATCTATTCACGGCTATTCTTGAAATAGATCGCTTACAGATCAAGTGATTGATAAAAAATCAAGGCGGGCTACAAATGGATTGGTATTTCAAAGTTTTAAAAAATTATCTTGGCTTTAGTGGACGTGCACGTCGCAAAGAGTTCTGGATGTTCATCCTGGTCAACCTTGTGCTAACCGTGGTTTTAAGCATTCTGGATAAGATGTTAGGGCTACGGATTGCGGGGGATGAAGGTCTGCTGACGACGGTTTACGGCGTACTGATTTTCCTGCCTTACTGGGCCGTACAGTTTCGACGCCTACACGATACTGACCGTTCAGCCTGGTGGCTGTTACTGCTGTTAATACCGTTGGTGGGCTGGTTGATTATTCTGGCGTTTAATTGCCAGAACGGCACGCCAGGCGAAAATGAGTACGGCGCGGATCCAAAACGCCTGGATGCACGATTCGTTAGTGAATAATAATTTATACCCAACAAACTCACTTAAAAAGGGTGGAGCAGCGCAAAAGCTGCCCACTCTTTTCATTTCAATAATTTTGGAATTTCACGCAAGCACCAGGCTTTTGCTTCGCCCATGCTATCGCGTCGCCACGCCATGATAATGTCAATTTCATTGGTGTATTCAGGGCTCACCACACGTAGCCGTCCTTCAGCAATATCCTGCTCGACCATCGGATAAGGCATCGTCGCTACACCCAACCCGGCCAGTAATGCCTGGCGCTTATCTTCCATGCTACTTACTGTAAGACGCGGCTGTTTATCCAGTAGCTGCACGGTCAGCACAGGACGTTCCCGTGCGGTATCAGCGACCGCGATACCGCGATACTTCACGCGCGTCACCTCGGATAGCGGCTCCGGTTCATTATGAATCGGGTGATCTGGTGCTGCGACATAAACGCTCATCACCTTATATAACTTGCGTGAGTTAATCTCAGATGAAGAACGGAAATGCATATCCGGAGCAATCACAATATCCGCCCGACCTTGCTCTAAACGCTCCCATGAACCGGCCAGTACTTCAGTAATAATCGACAGCTGCGTGTCAGCTTTACCGGCAAGTTTTTCCACCAGCGGATACAGCTTCGCCGTCGGCACCAGAGCCTCTGTAACAATAGTAAGATGCGTTTCCCAACCACGTGCCAGTGCTTCGGCGTCAGTGGTAAGTTTTTCAGCCGCTTCGAGCAAAACTCGCCCGCGCTCCAGCAACATCCGCCCGACATTGGTAAATTTGGTGCGATGGCCTGAACGGTCAAACAGCACGACATCCAGTTCTTCTTCCAGCTTCTGCATGGTGTAGCTCAGCGCCGACGGTACTCGCCCCAACTCATCAGCAGCAGCGGCAAAACTCCCACGCCTATCAATTGCGTCCATGACCCGCAATGCCTCTAGCGTCAATGCTCTCTCTTTAGCCATCTCGTTCTCATTCAGGAAATTTGAACATACCAAGCAGATTAACTGGCTAACAATGCAGCGTCCAGAGCTTTACCATGGGTACAGTGTAAAAAGAGGTCAAGAAATTATGATTACGCCAAGAACTGCCAAACAATGCGGGAAAGCGGACTATGGATGGCTCCAGGCCCGCTATACGTTTTCCTTCGGTCACTATTTCGACCCGAAATTGTTGGGCTATGCTTCGTTGCGCGTACTCAACCAGGAAGTGTTAGCCCCGGGGGCGTCATTCCAGCCACGCACATATCCGAAGGTTGATATTCTCAATTTGATTCTGGAAGGCGAAGCGGAATACCGCGACAGCGAGGGCAACCACGTTCAGGCTAAAGCCGGGGAAGCACTGCTCATTTCCACCCAACCAGGGCTGAGTTACAGCGAGCATAACCTGAGTAAAGAGAACTCTCTGACGCGCATGCAACTGTGGCTTGATGCTTGCCCGGAGCGCGAAAATCCGCTGGTTCAGAAAATCACGCTTACAGATGGGTCACAACAATTACTGGCCTCGCCAGATGGCAGTAAAGAGAGCTTACAACTGCGCCAACAAGTATGGATTCACCAGATTGAACTGGAGAAAGGCCAACAGCTCAGTTTCCAGCTACACGGCCCGCGTGCTTATTTACAGTCAATTCACGGTACGGTCCATGCTGTAACTTCTGCTGAAGAGAAAGAAGGGCTTACCTGTGGTGACGGCGCTTTTATCCGTGATGAAGCTAACATTACGCTGGTTGCAGATACCCCATTGCGCGCATTGCTGATAGATTTACCGGTCTGACCAGTGTCGACAATGGATAAACAGGAGTCATCAGTGAGTAAGAAATCAACAGCAAAACGAAACGAGAAGAAAGTACTACAACCTGCTGTTGCAGCAACTGTTGTGGCAACGAATCCGCAAGCTGAAATGAGCTATGACGATATGCTGACCGAGCTGGAAGCGATTGTTAGCGAAGCTGATTTACGTCTGGCAGAAGAAGAAGGCACTCTCTAATCTCCTTCCCCGGCTAGCACCGGGGAATTTTCCCCTCACGAGAGACGGTTAACACGCGTCTCCCCATTCTCAATCCCCAACTGATAAAGCGTAAATGGCGTATGTTTTTCAATAAATGTGGCCAATTCTGGCGAATGGCTGGTGAGCCAGATTTGTGTGTAACGACTCGCTTCTGCAATCAGGCGAGCCAACGCGGGTAACATCTGTGGATGCAGGCTATTTTCAGGTTCATTCAATGCAATAAAGCGCGGTGGACGCGGGCTAAGTAACGCCACAGTCAGGCACAAAAATCGTAATGTCCCATCAGAAAACTCAGCCGACTCCAGCGGGCGGTTAATCCCCTGCCGGTGCATCATCATCTGAAAACGTCCGTTACTGTTATCACAGAAAAATGTGCATTCAGGGAAGGCTTCGCCCAGCACCTCAAACAGTAACTCACTATCACCAATTTCAACGATGGTCTGGAACGCGGCGGCCAGGTTTAGCCCATCACCTGCTAACACTGGCGAGCGGTAACCGACCTGTGGCAAGCGCAACCCGGCTCCTTTCGTGATATCGAACTCATGGTAGAAACGCCAGTTACATAGCGTTTCGCGGGCGCTGGAAACTTCGGGATACAGGTGTGGCTCGCCAAGTTGGCCGAACAACGATTCGTTCTCGTAGAGCGTGGCGGCGTGCGTGACTTTCTCACCGTTAACATCGTTGAGAAAAACAGCCTGGTTGCGACGATGCATAATTGACGAAGAAGGTCGGCGGCGAAAACCACTCAGCCAGATTTGCTCTTCTTTTACGATAGGATCGAGATCGAACATCGTGGGGTACGGTAATTTGTCCGGGAAGCCGACCTGCAATTCATATTCAAAATCGTCGGTATCTACTGCAAGCGTCATACGCCGTGGCGCACTGGCATACCCTTTGGCGCGGGAGCCTGCCCACATAACCTTTTGGATACCACCTTCATCAGACAGCCAGTGTGACAACTGCCCCATCGCCGCGCCGTGGATCAAATGGATTGCTTTATAGATATTGGATTTCCCGCAGCCATTTGGGCCGAAAACCACGTTCAGCCGCCCCAAATCGATGGAAAGTTTACGCACCGAGCGGTAGTTGTCGATGTACAGAGACTTGATCATGGCGGTGCGGAATCCGGTGATGGCGGGAGTCGTATTATGGCAATTGTTCTATATATACCCTAAATAATTCGAGGTGCATCGCGGCGGCAAGAGAACAAGTCCCGATGAGCTTACTCCAGTAAGCGATTTGGGCGAGTGAGCGTAGCCAACAAAGAGGCAGCGCGAAGTATGACGGGTATAAACAAAACGCCCGCACAGTTTTCACTGTGCGGGCGTTTTGTTGAATGGTTGAAGCTGACCGATAAGCCGGGTTCTGTCGTGGACAGTCATTCATCTAGGCCAGCAATCGCTCACTGGCTCAAGCAGCCTACCCGGGTTCAGTACGGGCCGTACCTTATGAACCCCTATTTGGCCTTGCTCCGGGTGGAGTTTACCGTGCCACGGACTGTTACCAGCCGCGCGGTGCGCTCTTACCGCACCCTTTCACCCTTACCTGATCCCGCTTGCGCGGGCCATCGGCGGTTTGCTCTCTGTTGCACTGGTCGTGGGTTACCCCCCCAGGCGTTACCTGGCACCCTGCCCTATGGAGCCCGGACTTTCCTCCCCTCCGCCCGTCTCCTTCCGAAGAAGGACGACGACGAAGCGGCGACTGTCTGGTCAGCTTCGGCGCGGATTATAGAGGGTTTGTGCGGCTGTGTCACGCACGGTTAGTGAGTGATCCGCATCCCAATTTCAACCGTTGCCGCAATATCACGCGACGCACGATAAATATTGTCGAACGCATTCTTCAACGCGTCTTCCAGCGTGCCGATGCTATTGAGCACGCTAAACACCGCGTCGATGCCATATTGGTGGACAATCGCCACGTCTTTGGTCAACGAGCCCGCAATGCCAATCACCGGCTTACGGTATTTTTTCGCCACCGCCGCCACGCCCACCGGGACTTTGCCGCGAATGCTCTGGCTGTCCATGCGCCCTTCACCGGTAATGACCAGCGAGCAGTCGTGAATATGTTCTTCAAGATGCAGCGCTTCGGTCACAATCTCGACGCCGCTGCGTAATTCCGCACCTAAGAAAGCCATTAATGCCGCGCCCATACCGCCTGCCGCTCCCGCTCCTTCAGCGTTTTTCACATCGATGTGCAGATCTTTTTTAATCACTTCGGCAAAGTGCGCGAGGTTGGCATCGAGCTCCACAATCATCGCTTCGTCGGCCCCTTTTTGCGGCCCGAAAACACGCGAAGCGCCGTTGTCGCCAATTAATGGATTGGTCACGTCGCAGGCCACGTTAATCACGCAATCCGCCAGGCGACTGTCGAGGCCGGAAATATCAATGCTGTTCAGACTCATTAAACTGCCGCCGCCGTGGCTAATTTGTTTGCCCACCGCGTCGCATAATTTTGCGCCCAGCGCCTGCACCATGCCCGCTCCACCGTCGTTAGTTGCGCTGCCACCGATGCCGATAATAATGTTGCGCGCACCGTTATCCAGAGCCCGTAAGATCAGCTCACCAGTACCGTGCGAAGTCGTAATTAGAGGATTGCGGTTCACGATTGGCACCAGTGCAAGCCCACTGGCTTCAGCCATTTCGATAAACGCGGTTTTACCGTCACCGGACATACCCCAATATGCTGTAACCGGCTCACCCAGCGGCCCTGTCACTGTAGTGGTGATTTTCTTGCCTTGTGTTGCACTGATCATGGCATCGACCGTACCTTCCCCGCCATCTGCAACCGGGACCGATATATATTCCGCATCAGGAAATATTTCGCGGAAACCTTTTTCAATGGCCTTAGCCACATCAACCGCCGAGAGGCTTTCTTTATAAGAGTCGGGTGCGATTACGATTTTCATAATGTGTCCATGCCAAAAAAGTGCCGAGAAAATCGGGCACCGAAAGGTGCCCATCTCTTTTATTTGCTGACTTCTACTTTCGCCAGTTTTTCGTAGTAGCACGCGATTGCGCTGTGGTCGTCGTTACCGTGGCCATCTGCACGCAGCGCCTGCATCATTTCCATTACGGCGGCGGTCAGTGGCAATTGAGCGCCAACACCGTGGGAAGTATCCAGCGCATTTGCCAGATCTTTAATGTGCAGGTCGATGCGGAAACCTGGCTTGAAGTTGCGATCCAGCACCATTGGCGCTTTTGCTTCCAGAACGGTGCTGCCCGCCAGGCCGCCACGAATCGCCTGGAATACCAGTTCAGGATTCACGCCCGCTTTGGTTGCCAGTACCAGCGCTTCAGACATCGCCGCGATGTTCAGCGCTACAATCACCTGGTTTGCCAGTTTGGTAACGTTACCCGCACCGATATCACCGGTGTGCACCACGGAACCGGCCATGGATTTCAGCAGGTCGTAAAACTTGTCGAAAATTACTTTGTCGCCGCCAACCATCACAGACAACGTGCCTTCAATCGCTTTTGGCTCGCCGCCGCTCACTGGCGCATCCAGCATATCGATGCCTTTGGCTTTCAGCGCTTCGCTGATTTCACGGCTCGCAAGCGGAGCGATGGAACTCATGTCGATAACCACAGTGCCTGGCTTCGCGCCTTCAATAATGCCGTTCTCACCCAACGCCACTTCTTTCACGTGTGGGGAGTTTGGCAGCATGGTGATAATCACATCGCACTGCTCGGCGATATCTTTCGGTGTTGCAGCAGTTTCTGCACCGGCGGTGATAAGTTCAGCAATCACCTCGGGATTACGGTCGGCAACCACCAGGGAATAACCGGCTTTGATGAGGTTTTTACTCATTGGTTTGCCCATGATGCCCAGGCCAATAAACCCAACTTTCAGTGTCATAATTCAGTCTCTCTCTTTAGGTGGTAGTTATTTTTTAAAAGAATCAGCCAATTTCTGGGTTGCCGAGCGGAAGCAGCCTAAATCGCTGCCCACCGCCACAAAGGTCGCGCCCCATTCCATATAGCGACGCGCGTCGGCTTCAACTGGTGCCAGAATGCCGGCTGGTTTACCGTGCGCTTTAGCGCGAGCAAAGATGTGTTTGATGCATTGCTGCACGTCCGGGTGTGAAGCATTACCCAGATGGCCTAATGCCGCCGCCAGGTCGCTTGGCCCAACGAAAATGCCATCCACACCGTCGGTTGTAGCGATGGCATCAACGTTATCCACGCCCTGCTGGCTTTCGATTTGCACCAGAATCGTGATGTTCTTGTTGGACTGCGCGAAGTAATCCGGCACGGTGCCAAACATATTGGCGCGGTGTGAAACGGACACGCCACGAATCCCTTCAGGTGGATAGCGGGTTGAAGAGACCGCCAGCACCGCCTCTTCCTGAGTCTCAACAAACGGAATCAGGAAGTTATAGAAACCGATATCCAGCAGGCGCTTGATGATCACCGGGTCGTTGGTCGGTGCGCGAACTACAGCGGCACTTTCACTGCCTTTTAACGCCATCAATTGCGGAATAAAAGTGGAGATATCGTTTGGCGCATGTTCGCCATCCAGCACAATCCAGTCGAACCCGGCCAGGCCCAGCACTTCGGTGCTGATTGGGTTTGCCAGCGCAGACCAGCAACCTATTTGAATCTGATTTGCCGCCAGCGCCGCTTTGAATTTATTGGGGAAAACATTGGTATTCATCTTTTGCCCTTATTTATCAGGTTATCTGTTGCGTTAATTACTTCTGCAATTCCATACGTTTAATGTCACCAACTACGAACAGATAACAAACCATTGCCATCAGCGCCGAACAGCCTACGAAGATCAGCGCTGCATTAAAGGAGTGAAGTTCAGAAACCAGGTAACCAATCACCAGTGGAGTCACGATAGAAGCAACGTTACCGAACACGTTGAACACAGCACCACACAGACCAACCATCTCTTTTGGTGCGGTGTCGGCAATAACCGGCCAGCCCAGCGCGCCAAAACCTTTACCGAAGAAAGCGAATGCCATCAGGGTGATAACCAGAGCCGTGCTTTCGGTGTAGTTACAAAGAATGATGGTCGAAGCAAGTAGCATCCCGAGAACAATCGGTATCTTACGAGCAACGGTCAGTGAGTAACCGCGCTTGATTAACGAATCAGAGAACACGCCACCCAACACACCACCTGCGAAGCCACACAGTGCCGGGATTGAAGCAACCATCCCTACTTTAAGGATCGACATGCCCTTATCTTGCACCAGGTAAATCGGGAACCAGGTCAGGAAGAACCAGGTAATGGTGTTAATGAAGTACTGACCAAAGAACACGCCCAACATCATACGGTTAGTCAGCAACTGCTTGATGTAATGTAGTTTTGGACCTTCAACCACGGCACCTGGTTTTTTGTGGTCCATATCAACCACTGCGCCGCCTTGAGTGATGTAATCCAGCTCTTCTTTTGACATACGCGGGTGGTCAGTTGGGTTATGGATAAACTTCACCCACAAGAAGGTCAGCACAAAACCGATGCCGCCCATCACGGTAAACACATGCTCCCAACCCCATGCGAAGGTAAGCCAGCCGAGTAACGGAGAGAACAGCGCCAGCGAGAAATATTGTGCAGAGTTAAAAATGGCTGAAGCGGTGCCGCGTTCTTTTGTCGGGAACCAGGCCGCAACAATACGGGCGTTTGCCGGGAACGATGGTGCTTCCGAGAATCCGAGCATAAATCGCATGATAAACATGGAGATACCCGCATACGCCAGCGGCACCATATCAACAAAGCCTTGCATGAACGTAAACAGAGACCAGAAGAACAGACTGTAGGTGTAAACCTTCTTCGAGCCGTAGCGGTCAAGTAACCAGCCGCCAGGGATTTGCATTAACAGGTATGCCCAACCAAACGCCGAGAAAATATAACCCATTGAGATTGCACTGAGCTGTAATTCTTTAGCAACTTCAGTACCCGCAATAGAAAGAGTGGCTCGATCCGCGTAGTTAATCGTCGTTACAATAAAGATAATTAATAATATTAAGTATCGTGTGTTCTTACCTTTTTTCGACTCAACTGCTGTATCCAAAATCATTTTCTACATCCTCTGTTGCGGGTACTTAATTCAAGGATTTTTTATTTATATAAGCAGTATTTCACGAATATATTTTCGGGATAATACTGCTCTCTGAAATTAACCTGGTGTTTGTCATTCGCAACACAGTATAGCCAGCACAGAACAAATGGACATTAGGCATACGCCCAATAGATAACACTTTAAAAGCCAAATAATTAAACTTATGCACATGTTTGTGGGGTGTATTGCACAATTTCATAGATAACCCTGCCTGGTGGGCAATGCCTTGCAATATAAAGTGATCTCGCTCACATTTTTATTTCTCACGGCCTGACATTCTTTATTTAGCTTGTGAGAAGTCACGATTAGAAAAAATTCTGGAGAATAGCGGCAATGTCGAATATTGAAATTAAACAACAACCCCTTGGTTCTTTTTATATAAAAGTTCATGAGACAGATAATGTCGCTATTATTGTTAATGATAATGGGCTGAAAGCTGGCACCCGTTTTCCGGATGGATTAGAACTTATCGAACATATCCCGCAAGGGCACAAAGCAGCACTGGTTGATATTCCGGCACATGGCGAAATTGTTCGTTATGGCGAAGTGATTGGCTACGCGGTACGTGATATTCCACGCGGTAGCTGGATTGACGAATCATTAGTGGAATTGCCAAAAGCGCCACCGCTCCACACTTTGCCATTAGCCACGAAAGTACCTGAGCCACTGCCGCCACTGGAAGGTTATACCTTTGAAGGTTATCGCAACGCCGACGGCAGCGTCGGCACCAAAAACCTGCTTGGCATCACCACCAGCGTGCATTGCGTTGCAGGTGTGGTCGATTACGTCATCAAAATTATTGAACGTGATTTGCTGCCGCGCTACCCGAACGTTGACGGCGTGGTCGGCCTCAATCACCTCTACGGTTGTGGTGTGGCGATCAACGCCCCTGCGGCAGTCATTCCTATTCGCACTATCCATAACATCTCTCTGAATCCGAACTTTGGCGGTGAGATTATGGTCATCGGCCTGGGTTGCGAAAAATTGCAGCCAGAGCGCCTGCTGGAAGGCACCGATGACGTGCAGTCGATTAATGTTGGCGATGCCAGCATTGTGCGTCTGCAAGATGAACACCATGTCGGCTTTAAATCGATGGTCGATGACATTCTCAACGTTGCTGAGCGCCATCTGGTCAAACTGAACCAACGCCAACGCGAAACTTGCCCGGCGTCTGATCTGGTTGTCGGTATGCAGTGTGGCGGCAGCGATGCGTTCTCCGGCGTAACCGCGAACCCAGCTGTGGGCTACGCTTCTGACCTGCTGGTGCGTTGTGGTGCAACGGTGATGTTCTCTGAAGTTACCGAAGTGCGTGATGCTATTCACCTGCTAACACCGCGTGCCATCAACGAAGAAGTGGGTAAGCGCCTGCTCGAAGAGATGGAATGGTATGACAACTATCTTGATATGGGTAAAACCGACCGTAGCGCTAACCCGTCGCCTGGCAACAAAAAAGGTGGCCTGGCAAACGTGGTGGAAAAAGCACTCGGTTCAATTGCTAAATCAGGCCAAAGCGCCATTGTTGAGGTGCTTTCCCCAGGGCAGCGTCCAACCAAACGCGGCCTGATTTTCGCCGCAACACCGGCGAGCGATTTCGTTTGCGGCACCCAACAGGTGGCATCCGGCATCACGGTGCAAGTGTTCACGACCGGTCGCGGTACGCCATACGGTTTGTTGGCAGTTCCGGTGATTAAAATGGCCACCCGTACCGCACTGGCCAACCGTTGGTATGACTTAATGGATATCAACGCGGGCACTATCGCCACCGGTGAAGCGACCATTGAGGACGTCGGCTGGGAGTTGTTCAAATTTATTCTTGATGTGGCGAGTGGCCGTAAGAAAACGTTCTCGGATCAGTGGGGATTGCATAATGCGCTCGCCGTTTTCAACCCAGCACCAGTGACCTGATACCCATCATACTTCAAGCTGCAGATGCGTTGGCTGCACCCGTGCGCCCCGGTCACATAGTTTACTATGCTCCCGGGGTCTTACGGCTTGGCCGCCTTTCTGCAACTCGAATTATTTTGGGTATTCTTATTACGGCAATGATTGCCTCACCCCGGCACTTTCTCGCGGCAAACCTTCAACACTAACTGCCGTAGCCAGCGATGTGCCGGGTCTGCTTCCGAGCGCGGATGCCACATTAAAGACACCGTAATCTCATTGGTTTTCACCGGCAGCTCAAAAACATAAAGCCTCGCCTCCCCTGAATTGCCATTCAACCCCGGCTGGTTCAGCAGGAATGTAGCTGGCACCAACGCCACTAAATCCGATGCCTGAGCCACCGCAATCGCCGCGGGAAACCCCGGCACCATTGCCGCAATTTTGCGTTGTAAATTCATCTGTGTCAGCAGCACATCAACCGGTCCAGTTCCTCGTTCATGACGGGAAACCACCACATGCCCCAAATCGGCATACTTCGCAGCAGTAATATCATCCTCTTGCTCAAGCGAATGGCCTTTTCGTACCACGCCGACAAACTTATCCCGATAAAGCGCCGTTAATCGTATTTCTGGGCCCATCTCTCCAGGTACACCGATCTCAAGATCAATTAAACCTTCACGCAGATACTTTGCTGTTTTCTCTGGTTTGGGCATAAAGCGCAGTTGGACCAACGGCGCAACGGCGGCTACCGCAGCAATCAACGCAGCACCGAATATCTCAATAAATCCGGCGTTAGTACGCAGGGTAAAACTGCGCTCAAGTGTTGCAAGATTAAAAGCATCCGATGACGGGCGCAGTACCGCTCGGGCTTCAAAGACGGCATTTTGCGTGCGCTCGCGGATTTCTTCCGCATAAGGAGTCAGCACCATATTACGCCCAGCCCGCACCAGTAGCGGATCGCCAGTGGTGTCGCGCAGGCGGCTTAGTGTTCGGCTCATTGCCGAGGCACTTAACCCCAGACGACGCGCAGCCCCTGCCACACTTCCTTCGGCCAGAAGCACATCAAGAGCAATAAGTAAGTTCAGATCGGGTTCAGTCATAAACTCAATAGTAGCGCGCACATTGAAATGAGAGAAGGCGTTTAGTGCAGGTTATTAATGCAAATGCTGCGCCTTCCGCCTTATCTCCAGTACAGCTATATTTCTGGCACACCCAAGCGAGAGAATTAAAAAATGGCACTATTTTCCGACCAGCCAGGCGATGAAGGTTTGCCTGGCCGTGAGCGCGGCTTAGCGATGGCCGCCGTCATGACCATGACGACCATGGCCGTGTTTGACGGCTCGATGATCAACATTGCCTTGCCGCAAATCGCCCGCTCACTCGATGCTTCATTGGGTGCCACCGTCTGGGTTTCCAACGGATATTTATTATCAGCGGCGATGACACTGGCGATATTTGCCGCCCTGTCCAGCCGCATCGGATTTCGCTCGATTTTCGCCTTCGGTCTTGGCCTTTTCACGTTGGCCTCTGTGGGATGTGCGCTCTCATCCTCACTGGATATGTTAGTTATCATGCGGGTTTTGCAGGGTATTGGTGGTGCGGCAACATTAAGTATTGGCCCGGCGATACTGCGCTCAGTTTTCCCCAATCGCCTGTTGGGGCGAATACTTGGCCTCAATGCTCTGCTGATTGGCACTAGCACTGCCATCGCGCCGATTCTGGGAGGCACGATTCTTTCCACGTTGAGCTGGCAATGGTTGTTTGCGATTAATATTCCGCTGGGCATTATCGCTTTATTACTCACGCTGCGTGTTATTCCCAATAACCCGGCGTTAAAACGCGAACCATTCGATTATGCCGGAGCCTTACTTTCGGCAGTTGCGTTAGGCGCATTGATTATGGCCGCAGATGCATTTACCCATCCCGGCAACGGTGACCTGACCACTGCTGTGATTTTCGCGAGCATCGCGATTCTCACCGGCCTTGCATTTATCTGGGTTCAGCAGCGCGTGACTAAGCCATTGCTTCCGCTCAATATCTTTGCCTCTTCACGGTTCTCCTTGGCAGCACTCACTTCGCTTGCCTCCTTTGTCAGCCAGGGCATCACGTTCATTGCCCTGCCTTTCCTGTTTCAGAGCGTTTACGGTTACAGCGCACTGGTTTCAGCACTGCTTTTCACGCCATGGCCCATCGGGATTATTCTGGCGGCACCCCATGCCGGACGCCTTGCAGACCGATATTCAGCCGCAATAATCTCAACAGCAGGGCTGTGTATCTTCGCCATTGGCCTGACATTGCTGGCTATGCTTCCGGAACACGCTCAAGCGTGGGATATCTGTTTGCGCAGTTTGATTTGCGGGATAGGCTTTGGCTGTTTTCAAAGCCCAAATAACAAAGAAATGTTGTCCAATGCCTCTCGGGAAAACAGCGGATATGCATCCGGTGTTCTGGCAATCATGCGCACCTTCGGGCAGTGCCTGGGCGCCGCGTTTGTCGGTGTGATGATGTCGATTTATGCGCAAAACAGCGCCGCGCATTTCAGCTTGTGGATGGCGGTGGTTGCGACGGTGTTAGCTATTGCGCTGAGCGTGAGTCGACTGCGGGGATATAAGTTGTCGCAGGCTTAGGTAAAAATGCCATCCACTACGTTAACAATTAAAACTATTTCTACCGCCATTTCTACCGCCAGGGTGGTGGAAGAAATGGCGATCTAACCGCTGGCACATTTGTTTAATTTGTGGTGAAGATCTGGAGTGGAGAAACGCCGATGGATCCCCACAAGAAAACCTAAAATTAATATATCGTTACTTCCATATGTTGTTTTTATGATCTACCTCCTGATATTCCTTTTTTCTTCTGAAAGAACTCCACATTTGCTTATAATGATTTACTTTCAGGATGTTACAACCCAAAGGAATAGTATGGCCAAGTTAATTCCCTCTCTAAGTAGTTGCTCAGGAAAAATAACATCTGGAGAAAAAAGACTCGGCAGGAAACTGGAGTCCACTCTTTCCGATAATTGTCTCTGTTGGTATGACGTATGGGTAGGCAGTAAAACGCAGAAGCGCTATCCAGATTTTATTGTGCTCAATCCCGACAGGGGGATGTTCTTTTTGGAGGTGAAGGACTGGAAAATTGACAATATCAAAGAGATAGACAAGCTAACGGTAAAGTATTTACGTAATGAACGTTTAGAGTCCTATGGCAATCCCTTAGAACAAGTCAGGCAATACGCTTATACAGCTATTAATACACTTGCCTCAGATAATCAGCTTGTTTTCCAGGAAGGGAAATACGCAGGAAAGCCACTATTCCCTTATGGTTATGCCGTGTTTTTCAGCTTTATAACCCGTAAGCAACTGGATGCGGCTTTAACAATTGAGGAGCAAAATAATGTATTGCCTCCTCACATGATTATTTGCAGTGATGAAATTAATGACCCTGCATTATTAGCAACAAAACTTTGGAATAATCTGCCATATTCACTTAAGGATAGTTTATCAACAGAGCAAGTTGATCGTGTGCGTTGGCATATTTATCCTGAAGTGCGACTTAACCACTCCCAAATGGATTTACTTGAAGATTCAGCTCTTTCCTCAAGTCCCCGCACTGTACCCGTTCAGGTTGCGGAAATGACGAAAGTGATGTCTATCCATCAAGAAGACTTAGCCAGAAGCATGGGGAATGGACATCGAATTATTCATGGTGTTGCAGGATCGGGTAAAACAGTAATATTACTTTATCGTTGTTTATATCTTGCTGAAGAATTAACGACGCCTATTTTAGTCGTCTGCTTCAATGTCACATTGGCAGCTAGTCTGAGGGGAAGGATTACTGCAGCCGGATTAGGTAACCGAGTTGAAATAGTGCATTTTCATGGCTGGTGCAAAAACCAATTCTCGAAAGCTAATTTAAAATCGGACCCAAGCAGAAAAGCCTATGAGCAGCATGTCGAAGATGTAATTGCAGAGGTTGACCGTGGTGGTATTCCAACTCAGCAATATGGTGCCATTCTCATTGATGAAGGCCATGACTTCAAGCCTGAATGGTTATCCCTGTTATCGAAAATGACAGATGCAGAAAATGGGCATTTACTCTTCCTTTATGATGATGCTCAAACTATTTATCAGAAAAGTGGCACGCTTGATTTTTCGCTGGCAAGTGTAGGGATTCAGGCGAAAGGAAGAACACAAATCCTTCGTATAAACTATCGCAACACCAGAGAGATATTATCCTTCGCCTATAACTTTGCTGGTGCCCACTTAAAAAGCAAAAATGAAGGCGAACATTGTTTTATAGATCCAGAAACCGCAGGTACCACAGGTGAGCCACCTGAGCTTCAGATTTTTTCATCTCAAATAGAGGAAGGAAAATATGTTGTTCAATGGATCAAATCCCAAAAAGAAAAACTTAAATCATGGAACGATATTGCCATTATTTGCACAACCCATCAGGATGGGGATTATTTTGAAAGAGTGCTTAAGGAAAATGATATTCCTCATGCACATCTCAGGGACTCAAACAGCAAGAAAAATTATAATCCAGTAAGCGATGTCATTTGCATTGTCACGATTCAGAGCAGCAAAGGACTTGAATTTAAAGCTGTAGCAATGGTGGGTTCCAGCCATATTACTGGTAAAGATGAAGACCTCACCGATCATGTTCGCAGATTGTATGTCGGTTTCACCCGCGCAACTAAAAATCTCCTTGTAACAATGCATGAGAAAAATAGCCTCAGTCAACTGATTGAAGATGCCTTTGAATCAAGTATAGACATGGACAATTAGATGAAAATCAGAGATATAAATCGAAGTGTGGTGCCGGTGGTTATTAACGATTTTCCCTCATATTCCGTATATTGACAATATTCAGGCTGCATTAGTATGCAGCCTGAATAACTGGAACACTTGTGAATAAAATCAGTTCGTTTCCATTCCCATACTCATCGCCCCCCAATCCAATTAGCTTTTATTCCCCAACCAATACCACTTCAATGCCGCCTTTACGCAGACCATTCAGGCTCTCTTCAGGAATACCTGCATCCGTGATAACCATATGAATGCGTTGGGTATCAATGATCTTATGCAAGCTGGAGCGATTAAATTTACTGGAGTCCGTGACCACGATAATACGCTCAGCCACTTCACACATCCGGCGGTTTAGACGCGCTTCATCTTCGTTATGGGTACTAACACCGCGCTCAAGATCGATGGCATCGACGCCCAGAAACAGCATGTCGAAGTGATAGTTTTGCAAAGATTGATCGGCCTGATCGCCATAGAATGACAACGACTGGCGGCGCAGGTGCCCACCGGTCATCAGTAACTCCACCCCTTCAGCTTCAAGCAGCGCATTCGCCACGTTCATGCCGTTGGTCATCGCAATCACTTCCTTATGGTGGCGCATATGACGCGCAATCTCATAAGTGGTGGTACCTGAGTCAAGAATGACGCGATGGCCTGGTTTGATGAGATCCGCCGCTGCAAGCGCAATGCTGCGTTTGAGCGAAGTATTCAGAGAGCTTTTATCCTCAACGGTCGGTTCAACCGCAGCAGTACCCGAATCGCAAACTAGCGCCCCGCCGTAAGCTCGCACTGCAACGCCCTGCTTTTCCAGAAAAGCCAGATCGTTACGGATCGTCACCGTCGAGACACCAAAAAATGATGATAGATCATTAACCTGCACGCTTCCTTGTTGACGAAGACGCTGAATGATCTGCTCACGCCTTTCACTTGTACCTGTTACACGCTTGTCCGTTGCTGCGTCGGTATTATTCATACATGATCCTTTCATAAAACCTTTCGTTTCATTTCACTTCGTCTATTAACACCTTTCTTTTCACGGAAAGCAAGCCTTTACATCGCGTGCTGCACTCACTGTCATTGTGTCAAATATGCTTTCATTATGTTTCTTTTGCGAAACAGATCTCAATTCTATTATCTTTCGTTTTGTTTTTATCGCACGATACACCACTATTAAATGAAACAAATCGAAAGACAAACAGATAGCCAACCCATACGGAGAGGAAAGTGAAACATTTAACCGCGTTTGTGGCCGACCATAAACAGGATTCACGATGTGGCATTTTTGCCGTTTGTTCTGCTCACCCGTTAGTTCTCGAAGCGGCGATGCGCCATAGCCGGGACGAAAAATCTCTCTTATTAATAGAAGCAACGTCCAATCAGGTCGATCAACACGGCGGCTATACCGGAATGACACCGGAAGACTTCCGTGGTTTTGTCGAACAAATGGCAGATAAATACCACTTCCCACGGGAGCAACTCATTCTGGGGGGCGATCACCTGGGTCCGAACCGTTGGCAGGCTCTGCCCGCAGAAGAAGCCATGCGTAACGCGGACGAGCTCATCCGTTGCTATGTCGCGGCAGGTTTCAAAAAGATCCACCTGGATTGCAGCATGTCTTGCGCAGATGACCCGGTTCCGTTGACTGATACCATTGTTGCCATGCGTGCCGCCCGGCTGGCAAAGATTGCAGAACAAACCTGTATTGAGAAATTTGGTGCTTCCGATTTGGTATACGTTATCGGCACTGAAGTTCCAGTCCCTGGTGGCGCGCACGAAACGCTGGCAGAACTCGCTGTCACTACACCACAGGCTGCAAAAACAACGCTCGAAGCCCATCGCCATGCGTTTGAATTACAAGGTTTGAGTGACTTGTGGCCACGCATTATCGGGCTGGTTGTCCAGCCAGGTGTGGAATTCGACCACACGCAGGTTATTGACTACCAACCTGAGAAATCACTTTTCTTAAGCCAGATGATTGAAGCTTTCGACACCATGGTGTTTGAAGCGCATTCCACCGATTACCAGACGCCACAGGCATTGCAGCAACTGGTACAAAACCACTTTGCGATTCTGAAAGTCGGACCAGCGCTGACCTTTGCACTGCGTGAAGCACTGTTTTCATTAGCCGCTATCGAGCGCGAATTACGCCCGGCACATAAATGCTCCGGGCTTCGAGATGTTCTTGAAAGCGTGATGCTTGAGCACCCTGAATACTGGAAACACCATTATCACGGCAATGACAGCGACCGCCGACTGGCGCGCGGTTACAGCTACTCGGATCGCATTCGCTATTACTGGCCGGATCATGACATTGATGAGGCGTATTCAGATCTTGTCACTAATTTGGCAGGTGAATTTATTCCTTTGCCATTGATCAGTCAGTATCTGCCTCTTCAGTACGCCAGGGCCCGTGAAGGAAAAATTTCAGCCACACCGCATGAGCTGATTATCGACCATATCCAGGACGTGTTGCACCAGTACCATTGCGCCTGCCAGAGCGCACAGCCAGCGAACTAAACCCAACATAATAAGAGGGGAAACAACATGCCAAACATTGTATTAAGCCGCATTGATGAGCGACTGAGCCACGGCCAGGTTGGTGTTCAATGTCGACCAGCTAATGCCCCCCTTCTTACCATTGGTTTATAATTTGTGCATGTCCGCGCTGGTTCGCGGCAGCTTGAGTGCTATACGTCTTATTGATTTTACGGTTGTGTTGGGCATTGTCGGAAAGTTTGCTCCCCTCCTATAAGTGATGACTTGTAAAAGAGAGAAAACAATATGTTAAGCATTATTCTTAGTGGCCACGGTGGCTTTGCCTCCGGGCTGGAAAAGGCGATGAAGCAGATTCTTGGCGAACAAGAGCAGTTTATTGCTATCGATTTCCCTGAAACCTCATCAACTGCAATACTCACATCACAGTTTGAAGACGCCATTGGCGCATTAGATGAAAGCGATGGGCTGGTGTTTTTAACCGATTTGCTTGGCGGTACACCGTTCCGCGTGGCTTCAACCCTGGCATTACAAAAACCTGGGCGTGAAGTGATTACTGGTATCAATCTGCAACTCCTGCTGGAAATGGCGCTAGAGCGCGATGGCTTATCCAGCCAAGAGTTTCGTCTGCAAGCACTAGAGTGTGGTCATCGCGGATTAACCAGCCTGGTGGATGAAATGGGGCGCCACCGCGAAGCTGAGGCGGTAGAGGAAGGAATATGAGAACACGGTTGCAAGTCTGCCGCCCTTGAGTGAAGCCGCTGTTCACATGGCTTCACTACACCCCGCAAAATTACTGGGGTTAGATAGCAACCGAGGTTCACTCGCCGTGGGCAAAAGTGCCAATCTGCTTGCACTGAGCTCACAGCTTTTGCTGCACAGCATCTGGATTTACAGCCTACCGTCTCCTTTGTAGTTCTTTCATTACACCTCTCTTTTATCTGCCGTCACCTGATCGACAGACCTTTCTTTTCCTTTCTTTTTTAATTTATCAGCACTACCCTCTTTTATGTTAATACATATAAATCAACAGGTTGCATTAAACCAACCGTTCACTAGATCACATTTTTCGTTTTATTGTTTTTCTTGCATTGACCTTTCGTTTTCTTTTATATAAATTTTATTCAAGCATTAAATTGAGTAAATGAAACAAAACGAAAGATTGTCCTTTTCTGTTTTGTGCTACTTCCCATGATCTTGCACTGCTAAGGACTGAGTTATGAGCGAAACCCAATCTGCCTGTCTTTCCGGCACAACAACCTGGACTGAAAAAGAGATCCGTCAACAGCCAGAAAGCTGGATCCGATCGCTAAAAAATATCGATACGTTACGTAGCAACATCAACGCATTTCTTGAGCCTTTGCTGCAAAACACCTCACTGAAAATTATCCTGACGGGTGCAGGAACCTCCGCATTTATTGGCGAGATTATTACGCCGTGGTTATCACGCCACACCGGGAAAAACTTTGTTGCAGTCCCTACTACCGATCTCGTCACCAATCCGCTGGACTATTTAACGCCAGCTCAGCCCACATTGCTGGTTTCGTTTGCTCGTTCCGGCAATAGCCCGGAAAGCGTGGCTGCAGTGGATTTAGTTAACCAGGTCGTCAGTGACTGCTACCACCTGGTCATCACCTGCAATGAAGCCGGAAGCCTGTATCAAAACGCTCAGACAGGTAGCAATGCACTAGCGTTATTAATGCCCGCAGAAACTCACGACCGTGGCTTCGCCATGACCAGCAGTATCACCACCATGATGGCAAGCTGCCTGGCCGTGTTTGCACCGGATGTTATCAACAGTACCACTTTCCAGGATGTGGCTGACCGCTGTGAAGAAATCATTACTTCACAGGGTAATCTCAGCGAAAGCGTGTTTGGTGATTTGCCTTTCCGCCGGGTTGTCTACCTCGGCAGTGGCGGTTTGCAAGGTGTAGCGCGTGAATCCGCACTGAAAGTTATGGAACTCACGGCTGGAAAACTGGCGGCATTTTATGACTCCCCTACCGGGTTCCGCCATGGCCCTAAATCACTGGTAAACAAAGAAACGTTAGTTGTGGTCATGGTTTCAAGCCATCCATACACACGCCAGTATGACCTTGATTTGCTGGCTGAGTTGCACCGTGACCAACAAGCTCTTCGCATAGTCGCTATCTGCTCCTCACCTTGCGCGGAAGTGGAAAAAGGGCCACACATCTGGCTATCACCTTCCCGCGATTTCATCGACGTCGAGCAGGCTTTTTGTTTCCTGATGTATGCGCAGATTTTCGCGCTCACGGAATCAATCAAAGCCGGTATTACCCCTGATTCGCCTTCTGCCAGCGGCACGGTAAACCGTGTTGTGCAGGGTGTGATTATTCATCCGTGGAAAGGCTGAGAGGATAACAACATGAGTATTATTTCCACTAAATATCTTCTGCAGGATGCACAAGCTCGGGGTTATGCCGTTCCCGCATTCAATATTCACAACGCAGAAACTATTCAGGCAATTTTAGAAGTCTGCAAAGAAATGCAGTCACCGGTGATTCTTGCGGGTACCCCAGGTACCTTCAAACATATCGCTTTTGAAGAGATTTATGCATTATGCGAAGCCTATTCTGAAAGCTACGACATGCCACTGGCACTGCATCTTGATCACCATGAATCGCTCGCCGATATCAGCCACAAAGTAAATGCGGGGGTGCGTAGCGCTATGATCGACGGCAGCCATTTCCCACTTGCAGAAAATGTGCATCTGGTGAAATCAGTGGTTGATTTTTGCCACCGCCATGATTGCAGCGTGGAAGCAGAGCTAGGCCGCCTCGGCGGTGTGGAAGACGATATGGATGTCGACGAAGAAAGCGCCTTCCTGACCGACCCACAAGAAGCACGCCGTTTCGTCGAACTCACCGGTATCGATAGCCTCGCGGTTGCCATCGGCACGGCACACGGGCTTTATACCAAGCGCCCAAAAATTGATTTCCAGCGCCTGGCTGAAATTCGTGAAGTTGTGGATATTCCGCTGGTTCTGCATGGCGCAAGCGATGTGCCGGACGAATACGTCAGACGCGCCATCGAACTGGGTGTGTGCAAAGTAAATGTCGCAACCGAACTAAAAATCGCCTTTGCTGACGCGGTGAAAAAATGGTTTGCCGAGAATCCGGAAGGTAACGATCCCCGCTATTACATGCGCGTGGGAATGGATGCGATGAAAACTATTATCAGAAATAAAATTAATGTTTGTGGCTCTGCACATAAATATGCCACAGAAAATCCGAAATAATATATTTTTTTAATTGAACAAAACCGCCCATTATTTTAATTTGAAAACAATTAAATCCGTTTTTAATTAAACAATTATTACCGGGAGAAAAAATCTTTTTCATTCAATGAATTATGAAAAAAACAATAACTCAATAATATTCTTACGTAACATTAATGGAATAATCACGACAGGAATTTAACTTATGAGTAACCCAAACATTTTATTAACACGCATTGATAATCGACTGGTACATGGCCAGGTAGGTGTCACCTGGACATCCACCATTGGTGCAAACCTTCTTATCGTCGTTGATGATGAAACCGCAAACGATGATATCCAGCAAAAATTAATGGGAATGACAGCGGAAACTTACGGCTTTGGCATCCGCTTCTTTACCATTGAAAAGACGATAAATATTATTTCCAAAGCTGCGCCACATCAGAAAATATTTCTGATCTGCCGTACTCCCTCCACCGTTAGGAAGTTGGTTGAAGGTGGCGTCCTCCTCAAAGATGTCAACGTTGGGAATATGCATTTTTCTGAAGGGAAAAAACAGATCAGCAGCAAGGTTTACGTTGATGAACAAGACCTGGCAGATCTCCAGTTTATTCAGAAAAATCACGTCAATATTTTTATCCAGGATGTGCCTGGAGATCAGAAAGAAAATATTCCCGGATAATAAACGATTTTAACCATCGTTATTTACAGGGTTTTTATCTGGACGAGGAATTTTAAATGCATGAAATAACATTAATACAAGGGCTATCGCTTGCAGCCTTAGTTTTCTTCTTAGGGATAGATTTTTGGCTGGAAGCACTTTTTTTATTCCGGCCAATAATCGTCTGTACTTTAACGGGCGCGATTCTTGGTGATATCCATATTGGCCTGATTACTGGCGGTTTAACTGAACTGGCATTTGCGGGCCTCACGCCTGCAGGCGGTGTGCAACCTCCGAACCCCATCATGGCGGGGTTAATGACGACAGTAATTGCATTTTCTACCGGTGTTGACGCCAAAACTGCAATCGGCCTGGGCCTGCCATTCAGCCTACTCATGCAGTATGTCATTCTATTTTTCTATTCCGCATTCTCACTTTTTATGTCGAAAGCGGATAAACATGCCAGAGACGGTAATACTGCTGCATTCTCACGTCTAAACTGGACGACAACATTGATTGTCGCAAGCTCATACGCCGTGATTGCTTTTTTATGTACCTATCTTGCCCAGGGCGCGATGCAATCGCTGGTTAAGTCAATGCCCGTCTGGTTGACCCACGGTTTCGAAGTCGCTGGCGGAATACTACCGGCTGTCGGTTTTGGTCTCCTGTTGCGCGTGATGTTTAAAGCCAAATACATCCCTTACCTGATCGCCGGTTTCCTGTTTGTTTGCTACATCCAGGTAAGCAATTTGCTCCCTGTTGCGGTACTGGGTGCAGGCTTTGCCATCTATGAATTCTTCAGCGCCAAAGCCAAAAAACAATCTGAATTACAACAAGAAATGAAAACTCCTGAAGAAGAGGATTACAGCAATGGAATCTGAAATTACTAAAAAAGACATCACCCGCTTAGGTTTTCGCTCTTCTTTGCTACAAGCGAGTTTCAACTACGAAAGAATGCAGGCAGGCGGTTTTACCTGGGCCATGCTTCCGTTGCTGAAAAAAATCTATCGGGATGACAAAGAAGGCCTCAGTGCCGCCATGAAGGACAACCTGGAATTTATCAACACCCACCCAAACTTCGTTGGCTTTTTGATGGGGTTACTCATTTCGATGGAGGAAAAGGGGGAAAACCGTAGCACCATTAAAGGGTTGAAGGTTGCACTTTTTGGCCCTATTGCCGGGATTGGCGACGCCGTTTTCTGGTTTACCTTACTCCCTATTATGGCGGGGATTTGCTCTTCTTTCGCCAGCCAGGGCAACATTCTTGGCCCGATTCTATTTTTCATTGTCTATCTGGCTATCTTTTTCCTGCGTGTCGGCTGGACGCACATCGGCTATTCGGTGGGGGTAAAAGCCATTGATAAAGTGCGAGAAAACTCGCAGATGATAGCCAACTCCGCCACCATTTTGGGGATTACTGTTATCGGCGGGTTAATTGCCTCTTATGTGCATATTAACGTAGTGACCGCTTTCGCTATCGATGCCACTCATAGCGTCCATTTGCAGCAGGATTTCTTCGACAAAATATTCCCCAATATTTTGCCAATGGGCTACACCCTGCTGATGTACTACTTTCTGCGCGTGAAAAGAGCGCACCCAGTGTTACTGATTGGAGTGACATTTATTCTTTCTATTGCGGCTTCGGCTGCGGGAATTTTGTAACCTCACAGAGCGTGCGACGCACGCTCGTAATGGCACTAATGACAGAGGGAGCATCAAATGGACGCAATGGCTTTCCATCGTTGCGCTGATTATCAAGCGCTCAGCGAAAAGGCAAGCGAGTGCCTAATCAGAGCGATAACACAGAATCCGCAGGCGACAATTTGCCTCGCGACCGGCGGTACACCGCTGCTCACTTATTCAATGTTTGTCAGTAAAGTGAAGCAACGCAATATTGATATCAGCCAGATTACGTTTGTTAAGTTGGATGAATGGCTCAATATCCCGCTCAATGCCGATGGCACTTGCGAGACATTCTTACAAACCCATATCATCCAGCCGCTAAATATCGCCCCCGAACGGTTCATCTCGTTTCGTTCACAGAATGTCGATGATAAGGAGTGTCAGCGCGTTATCGAATTGATTACCCAGAATGGTGGGATTGATTTGTGTGTACTGGGGCTGGGTAAAAATGGCCATTTGGGGCTCAATGAGCCAGGTGATTCATTAGAACCGGCTTGCCATATTACCATGCTCGATGAACATACCCGCCAACATGCAATGATTAAAGATTCAGAGCAGCCAGTTGAGCGTGGAATAACATTAGGATTACGAGAGATAATGGCGGCTCGCGAAATCTTATTTCTGGTCGCAGGCGAATGGAAACAGTCTGCATTTTCAAAATTGCTGGAAAAAAAGGTGAGTTGTCAGACTCCATCTTCCTTCTTATGGATGCATCAAAACGTTCATTGCCTGTACGACAGTACACGCTTCACACAAGAACTTGAAAATTAAGGATCAATCCTGCCCAAGCAGATTGAAGATTTAAGCAAACCTCTTCCCAAGTCGGGTAATCGTCGTATTACCCGACTTGGGAAATTCATTCAGCCGCTCGTTCAGCCACCAGCACTATACCTCGGCGGGATTCATCGGGAGCAAGACTCCAGATTTCTGACTCGGGAATACTTTCACAGTCGTAACGGGTGCGTTCACCGTCATAAGGGTAAAAACGCCCGCTTTCCGTATCAAGGATAAATACATCAATTTTTTTAGACACCCTGGCGATGCGTTTCCAGATATTCTGACCGCCAATATATTGATCATGATCGCTCATCAGGATCGGTCCCTTTTCAACGATCAAATGCTCATAAAGCGTTGTCGCTACTCGGGTATCTTGCACAGATCTATCAACCACAACACCCTCAACCTGCAAAACTGCTTTAGATTCCCAATAGCGCTTAACCGCCAGAATAGATTCATTCTGGTTCGTGCTTTTACGCGGAATCAAATCCAGTTTAGCGGCGACAAGATGGCGCAATTCACCATTTTCTTCCTGTGAGGGTTCTGCATAAACAATTGCCGCAGCCGTTTTATCTTTTCGCAGCACAATCAATGCAGGCATACCAAGAATATCTGTAGTGCCGGACACATCAAATGCTCGCTCAAGAGCGGAAGGGCTATAGCTGATAGGGTAATTTGAATATCCCTGATACAACACCGGCATAATTTGCTCATCCTGAACAGACTAAAGTATGAGCAAACTACCATCGCTTATTTAAACCACACTAACAATAGAGATACCTGTAATGAAAGAGTGCGAGCATGCTCGGAAAACACTATTTCTCGCTGTTTTCTAAAGCATATTTATACAGCGCATTTTTCTTCACGCCGTGAATTTCAGCCGCCAGTGCTGCAGCCTTTTTCAGTGGTAGTTCCGTTTGCAGGAGTGCCAGCGTGCGCAGCGCATCGGCTGGCAGCGCGTCATCGACAGGGGCTTTGAAGCCTTCGACAATCAACACCATCTCGCCTTTACGGCGGTTTTCGTCTTCTTTAACCCAGGCAGCCAGCTCACCAATCGGTGCGCCGTGAATCGATTCCCAGGTTTTCGTCAGCTCTCGCGCCAGCACCACATAGCGTGATTCACCAAGCACAGCGCATATATCGTCTAAACTATCGAGCAGGCGATGCGTAGACTCATAGAAGATGAGCGTACGGGGTTCTTGCTCAATGGCTTTTAGTGCATCACGACGGCCTTTGGACTTTGCAGGAAGAAAACCTTCGTAGCAGAAACGGTCAGAAGGCAAACCAGCAGCACTTAATGCAGCAATCGCGGCACACGGGCCTGGCAGCGGCACCACGCGAATACCCGCTTCGCGGCAGGCACGCACCAGATGGTAACCAGGATCGTTAATTAATGGCGTTCCTGCATCAGACACAAGCGCGATGCTTTGCCCTTCTTGCAGTTTTGCCAGCAGGGTTTCTGCTTTTTGTTGCTCGTTATGATCATGCAATGCGAACATCCGCGCATTAATCGCAAAATGTTGCAGCAGCAAACCGGTATGGCGAGTATCTTCGGCGGCAATCAGGTCAACGCTTTGCAACACGGCTAATGCCCGCTGTGTGATATCGCCGAGGTTACCGATGGGTGTCGGAACGATGTAGAGCGTGCTGGCAGAAATAGCCGCCGTTTCGAGTTGTTTCATTGTTTCATCCGTATTGCCGATTTAATATTGAACACTGAGATAAAAATTACACTGGATACAGAATGGTACCGTCTAAATTTATTCGTTCTAAAGCCGGGCGTTGTCTGCCTGTTATGTTGGCCGCGCTAATATTCGCCGGCTGTACAACTAAAGCACCAGACCAGTCTGCTGCCCATATTCAAGGCGAGGCGACTGCTGATTCAGCGTATTACCTGCAACAAATGCAGCAAAGTAGCGATGATAGCAAGACCACCTGGCAATTACTCGCCATTCATGCGCTGTTAAAAGAAGGCAAAACTCAGCAAGCCGTTGATCTCTACAATCAACTGCCAAAAGAGATGAATGAAGAACAGGTGCGTGAGCAGAAGTTACTGGCAGTCGAGGTGAAAGTTGCCCAGAAGGATTTTGCTGACGCCAACACGCGCCTGAGCAAAATCGAGCTTTCTACACTCAATAAAAACCAGCAAACTCGCTACTACCAGGCGGTTATCGACGCAAGCCAGAACCGCCCGTCGCTTGAACTGCTGCGCGCGTATATTGCACAAGAGCCAATGCTGACTGGCCCTGCGCATCAGAAGAATATCGACGGTACATGGCAGGCACTGTCTCAGATGACACCGGAGCAGATGAATTCGCTGGTCATTAATGCCGACGAAAACACGCTGCAAGGCTGGCTGGATCTGCAACGCGTCTGGAACGACAACCGTAACGATCCCGAAATGCTAAAAGCCGGTATTAAAGACTGGCAAACGCGTTACCCGCAAAACCCAGGTGCGAAAACGTTGCCAGCTCAGCTCAGTAATATGCAGAATTACAAACCTGCCTCTACTGAGAAAATCGCACTGTTGCTGCCATTAAGTGGCCAGGCCGCTGTATTTGGTCGCACTATCCAGCAAGGTTTTGAAGCGGCGAAAAATATGGGCTCCGCACCAGTCGCGCAAACTACGGCTCCGGCGCAGGTTGCTGATACCAACGGGCAGCCTGTTGACACCACTCAGGCCGCATTGCCGAAACCCGCAGATCCAAATATGGTAGCAAGCCCGGCGGCGGCATCGGTTGATGATTTAACTCAACAGCCTGACGCAACCCCAGTAGCTCCGGCTCCGCAAGCTGCTCCACAAACACAGCCAGCTGCAGCTGCCGCGGCTCCAGCCAATCCGGCTGCGGAAGTTAAAGTCTACGACACCACCACACAACCGCTGGCTCAGATACTCGCTCAGGCCCAGCAAGATGGTGCAACGATTGTTGTCGGCCCATTGCTTAAAAACAACGTCGATCAGTTAGCAACAACAACTTCCCCGCTGAATATCCTGGCGCTTAACCAACCTGAAAACGTGCAGAACCGTGCAAATATCTGCTATTTCGCCCTGTCGCCAGAAGACGAAGCGCGTGATGCAGCCGATCATATCTGGCAGCAAGGCCATCGTGCTCCGCTGTTGTTGGTTCCGCGTAGCGCCCTTGGCGACCGCGTCACTAAAGCTTTTGCCGATGAATGGTTGAAACTCGGTGGTGGCACAGTACTACAGCAGAAGTTCGGTTCAACGGCTGAGCTAAAACAAGGGATTAACAGCGGTTCAGGTATCGCGCTGAGCGGCACTCCGGTTAATGCCGCCGCCGCTCAACCGGAAGCTGTGACCATTGGTGGGCTGACAATTCCTGCTCCACCAACAGATGCACAAATTACGGGTGGTACATCCGGTGGCGTAGATGCAGCCTACATCGTTGCAACGTCTGACGAAGTCGCATTGATCAAACCAATGATCGCCATGCGTACCGGCAGCCGCAGCCCAGCGCAACTGTATGCCAGTTCGCGTAGCTCTCAGGGTGTAAGTGGCCCGGATTTCCGTCTGGAAATGGAAGGTTTGCAGTTCAGTGAAATCCCGATGCTTGCCGGCAACAACCCATCGCTGATGCAGCAAGCACTGGGTAGCGTGAATAACGATTACTCACTGGCACGTCTTTACGCCATGGGCGTGGACGCGTGGTCACTGGCAAATCACTTCTCTCAAATCCGCCAGGTCCCTGGCTATCAGGTGAATGGCAATACCGGCACGCTTTCTGCAACCCAGGATTGCGTCATTAACAGGAAGTTAAATTGGCTGCAATTCAGTCAAGGTCAAATCGTTCCGGCATCCTGACCCGTCAACAAGCTGGCGCGCGCTACGAATTAGAGGCGCGCCGCTTTCTTGAACGCAATGGACTGCGTTTCATCGCCGCAAACGTCCATTCTCGCGGCGGCGAAATCGACCTCATCATGAAACACGGCAGCGTTATCGTCTTCGTAGAAGTGCGATATCGCCGCTCAAACCACTTCGGTGATGCAGCCGCAAGCATCACTCGCCGTAAGCAACAAAAATTATTACACACTGCTTCGTATTGGTTAGCCCGCACATCAGGAAGTTTTGATACTGTGGATTGCCGTTTCGATGTGTTAGCCTTCACCGGCAATGAAATAGAGTGGTTAACCAACGCGTTCACCGCAGATGTTTAAAGTAACCAGGTAAACTAACGTGCTCGAAAGAATCAAAGTCTGCTTCACGGAAAGTATTCAAACCCAGATTGCCGCAGCGGAAGCTCTGCCAGATGCTATCTCCCGTGCAGCAATGACACTGGTTCAGTCTCTGCTTAACGGCAATAAAATCCTTTGCTGTGGCAACGGCACGTCTGCGGCCAACGCCCAACATTTTGCCGCCAGTATGATCAACCGCTTTGAAACTGAGCGACCGAGTTTACCTGCCATTGCACTTAATGCTGATAATGTGGTCTTAACCGCGATTGCAAATGATCGTTTACACGAAGAAGTGTATGCCAAACAAGTACGTGCGCTCGGTCAAACCGGTGATGTTTTACTCGCTATTTCGACCCGCGGAAACAGTCGTGATATCGTCAAAGCGGTAGAAGCCGCCGTAACGCGCGATATGACGATTGTTGCACTAACTGGTTACGATGGCGGGGAATTGGCCGGGCTATTAGGGCCACAGGATGTGGAAATTCGCATCCCTTCTCACCGCAGCGCGCGCATTCAGGAAATGCATATGCTGACGGTAAACTGCTTATGCGATCTGATTGATAATACGTTATTCCCTCACCAGGACGATTAAGGAGTACAGATGAAGGCATATAAGCCACTTGCAGTCCTTATTACTGCGCTACTTCTACAAGGTTGTGTTGCTGCCGCAGTAGTGGGTACCGCAGCAGTCGCCACTAAAACGGCGACAGATCCGCGTTCAGTCGGTACTCAGGTTGACGATGGTACGCTGGAATTGCGCGTAAATAGCGCGCTTGGCAAAGACGAGCAAATTAAGAAAGAAACGCGTATCAACGTGAGTGCGTATCAGGGCAAAGTGCTGTTGGTTGGGCAGTCGCCTAATTCCGAACTCTCATCCCGTGCCAAACAGATTGCGTTAGGCGTTGATGGCACCACAGAGGTGTATAACGAAATCCGTAACATGGCGCCAATTGGCCTGGGAACGGCGTCTAACGATACCTGGATAACGACCAAAGTGCGCTCGCAGTTGCTGGCAAGCGATCAGGTAAAATCGACGAATGTGAAAGTCACTACCGAGAACGGCGAAGTGTTCCTGTTAGGTTTAGTCACTGACAGAGAAGCCAAAGCTGCGGCAGATATTGCCAGCCGCGTCAGCGGTGTGAAGCATGTGACGACTGCGTTTACGATGCTGAAGTAATTTCTGCCCTCACCCTAACCCTCTCCCTCAGGAGAGGGAATTTATCTCCTTCTCCCTCAGTTGCCTCTTATACACAACTCACCCGGGCAATTTTGTCAGGGTAAGATCTGTAAGCCTCGCTGATTTTCCGTTCACCCGTGCGTTCAGTTATCTCTTTATTTCCCGAAAACGGTGAACGTGCCAGTGGGATAACGACATCCCCCTGGCGACCCCGTCGCCCGGTCATTAAATTGCCGCTACGCGGTAAACCCCAGCTTATCCCCAACATCAGGGTCGTTCGCGAATGTTGGGTGAAAAACGGTGTTTACCGCTTGCGGCGATTGATTTGCCGGGAGTCCGGGTTCTTAGGGTGGCGACGGTGGCCACCCTAAGACGTTCACCTTTACAGTGGCTATATGAAACACGGAACATCGGGTGAACGGAACTGTCTCCCGACTCACAGAGATGTGACTAAGAGACAACTCCTCGGGGAGGGACCAGGGTGAGGGCATTAAAACCGACTCAAACAATCCATTGCCACCGCTTTAAACTCCTCAAAATTCTTACTATCGCGCAAACGCGGCATCGCCCTTTCACGCAGAAACGTGACAAACAGATCGTAAATCGCCATCGCTTCTTCGTACTCGCTTTTACTGATAGCAAGCAAGAAGATGACATGTGCCGTCTCATCTCCCCAGCGAATACCTTGTGGCGCAAGCACGGTGTACACCACGGTTTTGTTCGCCATCAGCCCCAATGAGTGAGGCAGTGCAATCCCCTCACCCAACACGGTACTGACAATAGCCTCGCGCTCGACCACCGACGGATAAAAATCAGCAGCAACATAGCCTTCGCCCTCAAGCTGCTGACATAGCGTGCTGAACAACTCCTGCTGAGTCATCGGCTCATCAACGACCCGGAAATGGCTGGCATCAAAGAATTTTTCCAGCATGTATGGGCGTGTGCGGTCCACCAGCACCAGTTTTCCCAACTGTTCAAGTTGGTACTCTGTCGGGAACGGGGCCACCACCACAGTGGGCTTTTGTTTATCGCTAATGCGCGCCGTGGAAATAACAAAATCCTCTTCCACGTCGCCGAGCTGTTCATAATCGCGCAGGGAAATGATCCGCGTGACCTCAATTTGAGGGTATTTACGCAGCAGCATCGCCTGAATCATCCGTACCGTGGAGTTCCCGGTATCGCAAACCAGCAGCACGCGCGGATGGCGCTGATAACCAATGTTGTAGTGCCGCTCAAGTCCCACCCCAATATGCAGCACCAGGAAACCAATTTCGTTTTCGCTGATGACATATGGCGTGTATTTCCCCCAGCTCGACACCGCCGCAAGCGTCATGTCATAAGCCATCGGATAGTGTTGTTTAATATTGCCTAACAGGGGATTAGGAATATTTATCTGATAGCGCACACGGGTAATCATAGTTTTGATATGCGTGAGCAAATCAGCATGTAGCTGCTTATCGGTCAGTAGGTTGTAGTTATAGTTGTTGTTGATAAAGCTCAGAATGTAATTCACCAGAGCTTCATCGTCGTCAGCACTGATAGCGCTCGCCGCCACCTCTTGCACCTGGCGCGAGGCAATATGAACTTGCAGCCATTGTTCTTCCGCTTCGGAAAGCGCTTTACCGGCAAGCTCCTGTAGCAGTACGGTGATTTGTTTTGCAGCTTCGCGCACCGCTTCGTCTACATTATCGGCACTAAATTCCGGCAGTGGGTAACCCTCACTGATACGGCGAACCGCAACGGCGCAGTATAAACGGATAAACTGTTCACCTTCGTCAGTCAGGCGGATACGGCAGCGCGTAAAACAATTGTGCAGTTCCGCCGCCAGTTGTTCTGGTACGCCTGCATTGAGCACTTCTTCAGTCAGCAGTGGATTTTCGCAATCTTCCTGCGTGAGTTTCCAAAGCAGATCGGTCAGACAGGCACGTACCGACATTTCACTGCCAAACAGCTTCATGCCGTGGCGCGGGCGGGTTTCAATCGTCAAGTTGTAGCGGGCCAGCCAATCACGAACTTCAGCCATATCGCTTTGCAATGTCGCACGGCTAACAAACCACTCTTCGGCCAGATCTTCGAGTTTTAATGAGAAGGCAGACGTCAGAAAACGCACCACTAAATAGTGCACACGCTCCGGGGAATTACGGGGAATACGCAGTTGGCGTGAAGGCTGCTGCTGGAGTTCTTCATACAGCGCCGGGTCTGCAATATTGAGCTGATAACCCGCTCCGCGATTCAGGACAAACTGCGCGCCATGCCCGACCATCAGCGCATTTAAAGCGGTAATATCCGCGCGCACGGTGCGAGTAGAAACGGATAATCGCCGCGCCAGTTCATCCTGGAGCAGCGTCTCGTTTTGCAGCATTTCAAACAGTTGGGCCAGACGTTGGTTTGGGAATCTCACTGCCGTTTCCTTTCGTTAATCGGGCGCAGCACCTGTCAAAACCATCTGTGACGGGCTGCCAACCGCAATGTAATCCTCAACAAAATTCAGTTTTCCAGTCGGCTGCGCCACGCTAAAACGCGCGATGTTATCGCTGCGCTGATTCATCACGTACAGATACTTTTCATTATGGCCGAGCGTTAGCGTGCGCGGGTAATCACCCCGCGTCCAGACGTGCTCCACAAGTTCCAACCTGCCATTCGGGTTCAAGCTAAAATACCCAATACTGTTATGCAAACGGTTCGCCACATATAGCTGTTTCCCGTCGTTGCTCAACACCAGACCTGACGCAAAGCTGGTGCCTTTGAACCCCTTAGGTAGCGAGGAAATGCTTTCGCCCTCGGTTAGGGTTCCTTTGGCTACATCAAGTTGGTAGTGGGTAAGCGTAGAAGATTCTTCGTTGATCAACCATAAGCCATCACCCTTTGGCGTGAATACAAAATGACGTGGCCCTGCACCTTGCGATGAGGCGTCAATATAGGGAGGATCGTTTGGCGTGAGTTTGCCGTGGGTTTTATCGAAACGATATTGATAGATCCGATCGAGTCCAAGATCGGTGGTAAAGATGAATTTACCACTGGGATCGGCGGCGATCATATGTGCATGCGGGCCACTGTGGCCGCTGGCCGCAAAACTGCCTTCCACGGCGGCTTCTGGTTTTTTGGCGCCCGCTGGCCCTGCATCCTGTTGAATATCCGTGGCCTGGCCCAGGCTGCCATCGCCCTTGACTGGCAATACGGCAACGGAACCGCTGCCGTAATTCGCCACCAGCAAATGCCGCTCGTCCGGCGTAAGCGTGAGATAGACCGCCCCAGCACCACCCGATGAAACCTGATTCAGTTCAGTAAGATTGCCATCATCCCCAACACGCAACGCTGCAATCACGCCGTTTTCAGTTTCGCTTGCCACATACAGCGTTTTACCCTCTTTCGAGGCGGTGAGCTGCGCGGCATTCGGCAGTTCACTGACCAGCGTTTTGCGGGTCAGTGCACCGGTTTTGGCATCGACATGAAAACGGTAAATCCCTTCACCATTTGGGTTGTAGGTACCGACCCAGGCGAATTGCGTTTGTGTTGCGGGCATTGATGATCCTCATGGTTATCAGGTTTTAGCCAACCAACTTCTTCGTCATATCCAGCAAAGTGCGCACATCTTCCGGACGTGTATTGCCGCTCGCTTTATCAATAATTGAGCTGTAAATATGCGGAATGATCTTACTCACTCCCGTATCCAGTGCGATCTTCAGGATTTCTTCGTAGTTCTCAAGATCAATCCCGCCAGTCGGTTCCAGCCAGAAATCGTGTTTTGCACAAGCCAGTGCCACCGCATGGAACTCATCACGGTATTTCAGGCCACCCATCGGGAAATATTTGATTGAGCTGCCGCCCATATCTTTGAGCAACGCGATAGCGGTATCTACCGGCACAATACCGTCAGAAGAAGCTGAGCTTAGCGGACCGGTGGAAATTTTTACCATCCCGACCATTCCCGTTGGAGAAACCAGGCCATTGACCACGCTTTCATTTTGCCCAAGCAACGCACGACTTGCACCCACGCCGGTAAACACCTGGTTTACGTGCTGCGGTTGCACCTGGCGGGAGATTTCACTCACCATTGCCGACTGGTTTGGGTCACCTGCGCCAAGGCCAACAGAAAGCGCATTTTCGATCAATGCCGCATATTCACGCATATCCGCTACGGCAGTTGCTACATCAGGGTAATTTTTAGAAAGCACGCCGACCAGAACATGGCCTTCTGCGGCGTCATAAATCTCTTTCGCGTTCTCTTTCGAACCCGCCAGCACATTCAGGCATACACGGTCACGGTAAAAATTCGGGGTCAGTTTCATGCCTGCTTCTCCTTGCTTACCAATGCGCTAATGCAGTGATAAATAATCTCTAGCTGTTGTGGGCTGACGCTGCGCACATCGGCTTCGATAATCCCTTCGTTGGCTTTGTAACCACGGAAGAAAATCGCGTACTCGCCCTGTTTCAACGCGCTCACCAGTTCGCTGGTGCTGATGCCGATAACCGCTTCATCGAACTTAATCTCGGTACGCGCAATATCACGCCCTGCAGCATCCCACACTACACGTGCACTCACGCCATCAAGGGTGTTGAGGCTCTCGATAAACGGCGTCATTTTTTCGACCATCTGTGCGCCGCTTTCTTTGGCTGCCGTTAAGTAGTGTTCGATGGCGCAGGTCAGGCCAAGAATACCTTCTTTGCCCACTTTCATGGCGCGGCCAATGCCGCCTGTTTGCAGCTTCACCCACTCAACGTACTGCGCTTTACCAATTACCAGGCCGCTGGTTGGCCCTTCAATGGCTTTTGCGCCGCTGTAAATCACCAGGTCCGCACCGGCGCGGTAGTAGCACTGCAAATCTTCTTCCGCTGCTGCATCAACAATCAGCGGCAGGTTATGTTTGCGCGCCACGACAGCAGCCTGCTCTACGCTAAGCATGCTTTTCTGAACCGAGTGATGCGATTTGATATACAAAATTGCGGCAGTGCGTGGGGAGATGGCAGCAGCTAATTGTTCGGCAGAACATTCGTTGGCATAACCGGCTTCCACCACTTTGCCACCGCCGAGATAAACCATGGTGCCGACCGGTGCGCCGAAGTTCACGTTGTGGCCCTTCGGCAACACAATTTCGTTGTTCTCAAGTGGCGTGCCGTGCAGGTTTTCAATCAGCCAGGCGTTGTCCTTCACAAGCACTGCCGCCACGGATTGCGCGATACCTGCAGATGCGCATGACACTACTGTTGCGGCTTCAACGTCCAACAATTTGGCAATGTACTCCCCGGTTTTGTTCACCAGGTCTTTCATCTCAAAGTAGTGATTCATACCGTTGGTCACGGCTTCAACCACTTCCGGGCGCGGGGTAGAAACACCGAGTGCCGTCATGCGGCCAGAAGCATTAATGACTTGTTTTAAATTATATTTCTCATAAATCGAAGACATGTTCTTGTTTCCCTTGTTCGGTCGTAAACCATTTCCCGGCGCGAACGGCGGCAAGTGCCACCAGCAGTTGTTCGCCCTGGAGCGTCTGATTTTCGGAATCGGTAAATACCGTCGGCTGGCGGCGTTGGGCAAAAATCGTCAGGTCGCCATCAAGGCCAACGGACAAGCGCCCTTTATTCGTCAGGCGTAAACCTTGCGCGGCATGCGTGGTAACGCAATCAATCACTTGTGGCAGCGACATGCCAATGGAGAGGAATTTTGACATCACCACGCCGAGGCTATGTACCGGGCCGTTAATGCGGTTGCGGCAGTAAATATCGGAGCTGATGGTGTGTGGCAGAATCCCTTTGCTGATGGCAATTTTCGCCACTTCGAAGCTGAAACTGGCGGAACCGTGGCCCACATCAAGGCACACGCCACGCTGAATGGCGCTTGAAATTGATGCCCGCAATTCACCGGCAGATGTCAAAATGCGGTTCGGTTTGCCGTTGTAGCAGTGGGTAATGATGTCTCCGCTTGTCAGCAAATCGGCAATTTCATCAAGGTCAGGCGGGTTATTACCGATGTGTACCATCAGCGGCAAGTTACCGTTTTCGCGCTGGATTTCTTTCGCGCGCTCCAGCGGTTTAATGCCGTTCACGCCGACTACGCTGCTGCTCATGCGCGCTTTGATGCCAACGATAAAACCAGGATGGCGTTTCACCGCATCACGTGCGGCGATTTTGTCGATATTCGTCATATCCGACAGTTCGTTCTGCGCAATCAGCCCGACGCGAGAGATGTTCAGTAACGCGTAAACATCCGTCGTCGCTTTGCGAGTTAGCTCGTAAAACTCGTCGATATCGTCAGCGCCTGTGCTCCCGGCATCAACAACGGTCGTCACGCCTGTATTAATGCCGATGCTGTCCGGGTCATCGTGATAGATGGGGGATTTTTGGTAACAGTGGACGTGGGAATCAATCCAGCCTGCGCTGACATAATATTCGCCATTGAGCTGGCGCTCTTCTTGCGCCTCACCGGTGACCTCGCCAAGTGCGGCAATTTTTCCATCTTTCAGCGCGATGTCGATAACGGTGTCATCCACCAGACACGCGTTGCGCAGGATTAAGTCGTACATGATTTTTCCTCGCTGGCGGATGGCACGCGCCATCCGCCAAAAAGTTCTACAAAGCAATCGGGAAGAATGCCCCAAACAGCATTGCGCCAAGAATCGCGCCACCGGTAATCGGCTTGTTCCACAGATAAAACAGCAAAGAACCAATCAAGGATCCGATACCAATCGGAATAGAAGCGGTCATTGCGCTCAGGATAATCAACGGGCCAAGGAAGCGGCCGGATGCGTTACCCGCCCCCATCATGACGTCTGCCCCGTAGGTTGAGTTGCTCTGGTTGACGGTGAATTTACGCGCCAGAATAATCACATATCCAATCGCCAGGCCAATCACCAGCCCCGTCACCAGCGATGCCGCAAAGTTCGCGACCGGGAAGATAATGCCCGCGCCAAGTAACAGCGCCGGAACGCCAAGACCTACGCCGGTTTGAATCGCACCGCCGATATCCAGAATCCCGACCAGCGAACCTTCAATGATGCGGGCAAACAGGAAGCTGGCACCAAATGCGGCGACTGCCCCATACACGCCGGTATCGATTCCGGCACGCAGCATGGAAACAAACGCCACTTCGTTAAATGCGCCAATGCCGTAGAGGTAATACATGTGTGTCCCGGCGAACACGCCGGAAGAAAGCAGGCCAACGAAAATCGGGAATGACCAGTCGGCGTACCAAAAACCTTTATTCGTTTCCATCACAGGCTCCCTTATTTTCCGCTCATCGAGTTATGGATCAGACTGAGCCAGTCCGGCACGGTCAGATGGAAGGATTCGATCATCTTCATATCGAAGCCACGGAAGAAGCCACTCAGCACAAACAGCGCGATAATCGCCACCATCATCACTTTAGTGACGTGGTTCCAGCCGCTCTCTTCCACGCCTTTACCAATCAGGATGCCAAGCACCAGACCAGGTACGGCGTTGCCCATAATCAGTTGCGCACAACCGCCGAAAATCGTGGCCCAGAAGCCTGATTTTTTACCGGCATCAATCGCCGCCAGCCAGAAAATCACTGGCATGATGATGGTCACCAGCAAGTTCGCCGCAGGGACCAGCACTTTTACTGCGGTAACCTGTAGTGCAGCGGGAACGGCAGACGCGGTGGTGTTAAGGAAGGCCACTACAATCATGCCGATGATGCCGCACGCAACAGCCATTTTGCGCGGGTCATGCAGGGTCTCAGCCACGTTGCGATTTTTCATCATCAACGCGGCGGCACCCCAGTGTGGGATAATGCGGTGGTCAACATCCTGAGTAAAAGCACCCGCCGCAACGGACGACGCCCAGGCGTTGAAGAAGAAACCTAAACCAAATGAGAAGTGTGAAGCCGGGTCGCCTTCGCAGGAGTTCAGCTCGCCCAGAGTACGAAAAGCACCCATACCTTGCGTGGTCGGCGCATGAAACATACGTGCAGCCCCGGCGCCCACTCCAACGCCAACCAGACCGCCGATGATTAGCGATTTTATTAATATAATTAAGAACATCTGTCTGTCCTTTCTGTGTGATTTTATTGGGGGATGAAGTCTACTTTGTCCATATTGATGGCCGTCACACTGACTGAAACATCCAGCTCCACGCTGAACATCTGTTTTTCACGTTTCAGAAAGAAGAACAAAAAGGCCTCTTTCTTGACCTGTACTCGCGCCTGAACAACCTGCACATCCTGTGGCTCAATACGCAGTAAAATGTGGGGAGATGACTTCATAACCGAGCCCTGAACATGGTTCAGAGCATCAGCAAAGGCCTTGGCTTTAGTGTCGCCACGACCTTTCACTCTCACCGTTTCGGAGAAGTGTTCTTTCATACTCACTGACCGTACTTCTTGGCCCAAGCTTGCACCAGACGCTCGCCCAGCTCTTCTTTATCCATAAAACCGAAGCCCAACACGTTGTTGCCTTCGTTGATTGCCGTCACGCCTTCATCCACTGAACGCATGCCGTACTTGGCTTTGTAGCCGTGTTTAGTTTGCGCGGTGATAGCGCCCGCACCGCCACTGCCGCAGAAAGAGATACCAAAAGTGGCGTTTTCTGCTTTCATCACGTCGCCCAGTTTCATATCAGCGGCAACACCAGGAATAACCACGGCACGGCCGCCTGCTTTCTCAATCCCTGCTGCCACTTTTTGGCCTTTACCCAGGCGGTCGCCGATCACTACGGTAATTTGTTCCATTTGAATCTCCTGATTATTCAAAGATTGTCTTTCGCGACTTCGAAATGCACTGACAACAACCACGCTTCTTCAATCGGTAAATTGCCAAATTGCTCCACCACTGCTTTTGCCATTTCCAGAGAGTCATCAGAAATTTCCTCAAACAGGCTTTCTTCAACTTCTGGCAATGGTTCGCCGGTCAGTGACCGGTGCGCCATGGCGCGAACGTGGGATGTCAGCATCTGTTCCTGAACTGCGTTTGGCGTAATGTTTCGGCCTTCCAGCAGCGTCCTGATAAATGCCAACACTTGCTCCGTAAGTTGTGTGGCGTCGGTACTTCCGGCGTCATTAACCTTTACCGCTCCGTTATTCACACTGCATACCTCGTTTACTGATATGGCTCTAAGGTATCGGCGAGGGTTAAAGGTTTGTAGCGAGTTGTTTTCCACTTGGAAGTGGAAATCCCGGAGGCAAGAGTGATATGCGCCACAAAAAGCGGCCGATTCATGATAATTCGCTGGCTTAATGTGATTACAGTCACGGCTTAAAGAGGTCGAATCTATTGGTGACAGTGATAGTTTTTGAGCAAAATTGTGATATGAGGGGCGTTTTGCGGGAAATATTGGAAAGACTTATGAGTGTGGGATAGGGAGTTGGTTGGGCTTAGCTTAAGACCGGAGTTAGGTTAAGACTGAGATACCCGGGGCGACCACCGGGTTTGGCGTCCCTCCGGGAACCAAATCCCGGTGTTTCCCCTAATTCATTGGCTTTAGTGAATAGCGTTATCCAGGGAATAGTGGGAGAAGGATTTATAGTTCTTTTGATGGATTTGGTAGTACGGGCATAATCAGAGGGTGACTGTCGCTTAAGTCCTGTAAGTTCAGCGGGTCGATGCAACGCTATCCTTAAACAAGGGGGGCGTAGCCATGAAACGAAGAACGCGTATTTACTACACGCAACGTGGCAATGCTAACGTCAAACTGATTGTGTTCTGAGGATTCCGATATGACCACCTTTCATCAACTTACTGCCACCAGTCTGCGTGGCCAGCCCATCTCTATGGCCGACTATGCTGGCAAGTTGGTGCTGGTGATTAATACCGCCAGCCATTGTGGCTTCACGCCACAATACGCAGGCCTTGAAGCGCTCTACAAGAAGTACGCCGCCCAGGGTCTGGTGGTGCTTGGTTTCCCCTGCAACCAGTTCGGTAAGCAGGAACCCGGCAACGCCGACGAAATCGCGCAGACCTGTCACATCAACTACGGCGTGAGCTTCCCGATGTTCGAGAAAGTAGAGGTCAACGGTGCAGCAACGCACCCGGTGTTTCGTTACCTGAAGGATGAATTGCCCGGTGTGCTGGGTGGGCGAATCAAGTGGAACTTCACTAAGTTCCTGATCGGACGCGATGGCAAACCGCTCAAGCGCTTTGCACCTTTCACCACCCCAGAGAAAATGGAAGCCGCAATCCTTGCTGCACTTGAAATCAAAGTGTCCCTGTAATTTGAACCAATCACTTTTAGAGATCTTCCGACTGGCATAAAGCCGAAATTATTGCTTCGCTGCATAAGAAAGGCTTTTCGCTGGCTGCTCTCGCGCGCGAAGCTAATCGGGTATCTTCAATTTTAGCGAATGCGCTTTCTCAACTATCCCCTTCTGCCCATTATTTTCACAACCACCTATTTTTTAACGATAAAATTACTTATTGCGAGGCTCTGCGCAAAGTAGTGCGATAGCGTTAGGGGAGTTGGCAGAAATTCGTAGAATACATTTCTTAGTGCCTCACAAGTGTACATAGTACCCCTCGTGATATACTCTATCCCCAGACAAGGAAAGTCCCCCCGTTGAGCCATGCGCCAGAATTTATTGAGACTTCGATGTTCACCCGACAGATAAAGCAAATCACAACGGATGATGAGCTTAAAGATCTAAAAAAACAGCTCATTGAATCTCCGGCTAAAGGTGAACTGATACAACAAACTGGTGGGTTGCGAAAAATCAGGATGGCAACGGGTTCTCAGGGTAAAAGCGGAAGCGCCAGAGTTATTTATTTTCTCGCAACCAAAGAGGTCGTCTATCTGGTGATGGCTTACCCGAAAAGTACTAAAGAAAACCTGACTGATGCGGAAAAAGCAGATCTCCAGAAATTGACGAAAATCCTAAAAAACGAGGTGTGATATGAGCTTTTTTGACGACCTGAAAGCGTCCCTTGAAGAAGCGGTCGACATTAAAAATGGCGTTCAGTCTCCCGCACGTGTCACCCGTTATGAGATCGCTGATGTTAAGGCAATCAGGGAACAATTGAATGTTTCACAAAGCGAGATGGCCAAGGCGCTGGGTACTAGCGTTGATACCATCAAAAGCTGGGAGTCAGGAAGACGTAACCCAACCGGACTGGCTGCAAAAGTGCTGGCAACTATCCAGGCTAACCCTGCATTCTTCCAGGAATTAGCTGCGCATTAGTGATTGGCGGGGAAAATCCCCGCCAACTTTGATCTATTTCACCAAACCCATGCTCTGTGGCAGTGCCATGGTGATAGCCGGTAAATAGGTCACCATCATCAGAACAATCGCAATCACCGCAAAGAATGGCAGCAACGGTTTAATCACACGCTCAATCTTAATATCCCCGACTTTACAGCCGGTAAATAAGATTGGCCCCACCGGTGGTGTTATCGTGCCGAGCGATAAGTTAAACACCATCATGATACCGAAATGCACTGGGTCCATTCCAAACTGCATGCAGATTGGCAGGAAAATTGGGGTGAAGATTAATACCGCAGGCGTTGGGTCCATAAAGGTGCCCACCAGCAGTAATACCAGGTTCATAATCAGCAGAATAACGATGAAGCTATCTGTCGCAGAAAGTAAACCGGAGGCAATCAATGCAGGGATTTTGGTAAATGCCATTACCCACGACATAATCGAAGATGCCGCCAGCATGAAAATAACAATCGCCGTCATTTTCGCGGTCGCGAGGAATATCTTCGGCAAATCATCCATTTTGATATTGCGGTAAATAACACCGAGCACCAGTGAATAAACCACCGCAATTGCCGAGGCTTCTGTTGCGGTAAACACGCCACCCAGAATGCCGCCGATAACCACAACGATCATCATCAGGCTTGGAATAGCATCAAACAGAATACGCAGCGTCTGGCCTTTATTAGCAGAACGGTCAGCGACGTACCCACGGCGTTTAGCAATAAAACCGGCGACCAACATTACGCCCAATCCCCACAGAATACCCGGCACATAACCGGCCATAAACAGCGCGGAAATAGACACGCTCCCCGCAACCGTTGCATAAACAATCAAAGAGTTGCTTGGCGGAATCAGCATACCTGTTGGGGCAGAAGCTATGTTCACCGCGGCACTAAACGCCGGGTCGTACTGCTCTTTTTTCTGGATTGGCGACATGATGCCACCCACCGCTGCCGCAGATGCTACGCCAGAACCACTGATCGATCCGAACAGCATATTGGCCACGACGTTGGTTTGCGCCAAAGGACCTGGCAGGAAGTTACTAACCATTTTTGCGCAGTTAATTAAACGAATGGCTATCCCGCCATTATTCATTAAATTCCCGGCCAGAATAAAGAAGGGAATAGCTAATAAGGCAAAGGAGTCGAGGCCAACAAAGACACGCTGGGCAGAGGTTAATATCGCACCATCGAACGGTAAAATAAGACACATCGCGGCGAAGGATGAGATCCCAATACTAATACTAATTGGCGTTCCCGCTAGCAGCAGAATAAATACACCGCTAAACATTACCAGAGCAACAATAATTGCAATATCCATATCGACACCTAATCAATCTTGTTTCGAAGAAAACTTTCTGAACAACCCATATTGGTTATACAGGCAATAGAACAGCGTCATTGCACCACTCAGTGGAATCGCAATGTAGATAATACCGATAGGAATTTGTAATGCGGAATCGAGCTGCGCCATCTGGCGGCTCATACCAATATAACCACCGATAGTCAGCACCAGTAATGCAAATACTGAAGTGGCTAACTCACCAATAATTTCCAATGAAAGACGCAATCTACGCGGCATTTTATCGCGCATAAAAGTGATAGCCATATGTTCACGCAGGCCAAAAACATAGGCCCCGCCAATCAACACCAGCCAGATAAACAAATATCGCGCCAGCACTTCACTGACAGCACTCGGGCTATTAAACAAATAGCGCGATGCCACCTGCCAGGTCACCAGTAAAGTCATTAAGCTAACAATCAAAATACATAGATAAGACGCCGCTTTATCAATGGCCTGTTTTACTCGTGTGACATGCGAATAAAAATCAGATTTGGATGCTGTGGCGGAGGGAATGGACTGGGTAACTTTCATTTTTATCTCCACGGGGGACATCCTCGTCCCCCTGACTTCAAGCCGTCTTACTCGGCCAACTCACGAATTTTTTCGTACAGCGCTTTTTGTTCCGGGGTAGTCAACATTGCAGACTGCAGCGGTTTGCAACGTTCCTGGAATGGTTTGATATCCACTTCAGTGAAGGTCGCGCCATTGTCTTTCGCTGTTTGACGGGCACCGTCGAGTGCTTTATCCCACAGCTCGAACTGAGTCTGGGTGCTCTCTTTGGCAAGCTTACGGAATAGTTCGCGATCGCTTTCATCCATTTTGGCGATGAAGTTTTCATTTGCGACGAGCAAATCAGCCACCATTACGTGACGGGTTGCTGAGAAGTAAGGCGCCACTTCGTACTGTTTCAGGTCGGCATAAGTGATTTCGTTATTTTCAGCACCATCCAACACGCCCTGCTGAATCGCTGAATAGACTTCACCCTGGCCCATCGGTACGCCCGTACCGCCCATGCAACTCAGCATTTTGATCATGGTATCGGACTGCATTACGCGAATTTTTTTGCCCTGCATATCGGCTGGGCTGGTGACTGCGGCACCCTTGGTGTAAACACTGCGCGCGCCAGCTGTATACGCGGTAATAACTTCAAAACCGGTGCCTTTGGTGGAGGCAAACAGGTTATCGAGCACGCCAGAAGTAAACACTTTGCGCTGATGTTCCGGGTTGTCGTAAACATACGGCATCGCCAGAACAGAGAAGTTTTTATTAAAGTTTTCGACCAGTGGATTGGCGACAACTGCCATCTGAATCGCGCCAGACTGAACCAGTTCCAGTGAGGCACGCTGGTCACCTAACAGTTCGTTAGGGTGAATTTCAAGTTTGTAGCGACCATTAGTCGCAGATTCCAACTTATCGCTGAAAGAGACTAATGCTTTGTATTGTGGGTTGTTTTCAGACTGGTTAAACGCTGTTTTCAAGACTACAGGGCCTGTTGGCGCTGCGTCATCTCCACATCCGCTCAGTAAAATTGTCGCCGCAACAGCGGTAGCAACCAGCGAAATTTTTGGCAAAACATGTTTGAAATGCTGCATCCTTCAGACTCCCTTATCCATGATTTCAGTTCGGTACTATTCCGTTTCGGAATCATTTACACATCAAACCCACATAAAATGAAACGATATTTCATTTAAAAAGAACTTTTGATTCATTTTGTAATTTAGATCTCAAAACCATATTCAAAAAAGGGCTTAAAACTGACTTTTCTTTACGGTTAGGGCGCAACTAACGGACCTGAAAAGATTTCATCCCGTGAAGCTCAAACGGTTTTAAGGTACTTTATGGCGAACTTACCAGGGCAGCAGATCCAGATAAACCATGAAAATAGACGCAGAAATCACCTTCCGAAAACTCGAAATATTCATGGTGTTTATGGAAAAGGGAAATATTGCCCGTACTGCTGAGGCGCTGGGGATCAGCGGCGTCAGCGTCCATCGTGCGCTTCACACGCTTGAAGAAGGCGTGCGCTGCCCGCTGTTCATCCATAAAGGCCGCAATCTGGTACCACTACCCGCGGCGTTAACCCTACTGGAATACAGTAAAGAAGCCGTAGCGTTAATGGCGCGTGGTATTGCAGAAACGCGCCAGGCGGCTGGTGTTGGTCAAGGTCGGTTACGCATCGGCACGCTCTATTCGCTGACTCTCGAAACCGTACCGCGCCTGATCATGGGAATGAAATTGCGCCGCCCTGAACTTGAGATGGATCTCACCATGGGTTCCAATCAGATGCTGTTAAACATGCTCGAAGATAGCGTGCTGGATGCAATTCTGATTTCGATTTCGGAAAGCGAAATCGACCGTAACCGCCTCGAAGTGCTGCCGTTATTTCAGGATGATATTTTCCTCGCCGCCTCCAGCACGTTCCCGCTCGATACCAGCAAACTTGCCGATCTTCGTGATTATCATAGTGAGAAGTTTGTTTCGTTAGCCGAAGGGTTTGCGACCTATAACGGGTTCCAGGAAGCGTTTCACATTGCAGGTTTTGAGCCTGAGATTGTGACGCGCGTGAACGATATTTTCTCGATGATCAGTCTGGTACAGGCAGGTGTGGGACTGGCATTAATGCCGGGGAGAATGAAGAAAGTGTATGAAAACTCAGTGCAACTGCTGAAGCTCGCCGAGCCTTATCAAATGCAGCAATCCATTGCGATTGTCTTTGCCCGCAATCGCGAACACGATCCAAACTTGCTGGCACTTGCGGCCGAAGGCCGCATGTACGCCCGTTCGTTTATTGATACGCCTAACGCGCTGCTTTAGCCCGTTCGGTGAGACGTTGAAGTACCCCAACGCTGTTGTTTTCCGCGCAGACCATTTCGCCTTCACGGAATGCCTGCCGCGTGAGTCCAGTCAGCACGCTGCCCGGCGGCATTTCAATCGCCAGACGCACATCGCGTTCGTTAGCGGCAATCATCGCATCACGCCAGCGCACGGTGCGCGACATGTTCAGTGCTAAATCTTCGGCAATCTGTTCTGGCTGCCAGGCCACGCGAGCAGTGCTGCCGCTAAGATACGTGCAATGCGGGCGATTCAGCGTTATATCGGCAAACGCCTGTTGCAGTTTTAGTGCAGGTTCAGCCAGTAATTCACAGTGCGATGGCACGCTAACCGCCAGCTGTTTGGCTTTCTGCGCGCCAGATGCCAGCGCTTTTTGCGCCACGGCAGCCATCTCTTCGTTACGTCCGGCAATCACGATTTGCTGCTCAGCGTTAATATTGGCGATGTATGTTCCGCTACCTTCCACCAGCCGCTCAACCTGGTTGAGTTGCAAGCCAGTAATGGCAGTTAAACCATAACCTTGCGGATACGCCTGCTCCATTAAATCGCCACGCAACGCCACTAAACGCAGCGCGTCTTCAAAACTTAACACCCCTGCCACCACCGCCGCCGGAAATGCGCCGATAGATAAACCACAGACCATATCCGGCTGCACGCCGTTGCGCTTGAGTTCTTCGGCGCAAGCCACGCCAGCAATCAGCAGGCAAAGTTGAACGGCGCGGGTATGTTTCAGCGCATCTTCGGTATCGAGTGTATCGGCTTCATCGCCTAACACGGTGCGAACACGCGCCATAATGTCACCATCTTGCGGTAACTTCTGCAACATACCTACACGTTGCGTTCCCTGTCCGGGGAAAGTGAAGAGAATTTTCATGCTTATCCCTTTATTGCCCACGGGTCGCTCACCAGCTGCGGCCCACTGCTTGTTTTCAGCAATACGCGCCCGTCGCGTAGCCATTCCGCCAGCGCAAAAGCGCCGTGGGGCGTTTCGATTTGAGTATCGGCGCGGCACAACAACTGGCCGATAACTTGCTGCCATTCCAGCAACGCTTCACGCGTAGCCCGTTCGGGGCAACGGATGATTAAGTCGAGATCGCTATCGGCATGAAGTACCGGGACTTCGGTCGCCAGCGCGTAGCCGACGCTGCCGGTAATGCCCCAAACCCAGGGCCATTCACGCAAAGCGAGTTGAATTGCCCCCTGAACAGGCGGCATTGAAACAAACGGGGATTTCACTAAGAGATCGCGGGAGGCCAGTGATTCCGGGGAAACGACGCGTTTAATCTTTGCGGCATTCACCCAACCGGCTGCCCGCTGGTCGCGGCGCATTCCACGAACACCGACCGGAATGCGCCCTTCACGATTCACATCACGCCGCACCACCACTGGAAGCGCGAACCGCCACTGGCTTGCCACCCACTCTTCACTCACACCTTCAAGCGCGTCGCTATCGGTTAACCAGAGCAGGTCGTGTGGGCGTGGTGTGTTCATGATTTACATTCCTGAAGTCAGAGAAATAAACAGCGGTAACGACAGGATAGAGAGCACGGAGCTAAGCAGCAAGACAGCTTCTGCATCCGGAGACTGCACGCCGAAACGGTTGCCGAACACCACGCCGAAGAAGCCCGCAGATAGCGCAATCATCAGGATCGCGGTGATAGCAACCGGCCCAGTCAGACCCAACGCCAGCACGATACCCCATGCGATGAACGGCTGAATCAGCAGTTTGGTCACGGTCGCGACACAAACCACGGTGTTGATTTTCAGCTTACGAGCCGAAAGGATCACACCGGTCAGGAACAGCGCCGCAGCGGTCGCAGACATACCCAATGGTTTGATAGATGACAGCAGCAGGTCAGGCATACGAATGCCAATCGCAGACAAAATCACACCCAGCAGCGGGCCCCAGACGATAGGTTTTTTCAGCGAACGCCACATCAGAACAGGCAGCATTGCGAGGGTTGAACCCACTGCTTCGCCAGCTGCACGCGCTTTTTCACGCTCCAGAATCATCAGGCAGAACGGTGTCATCAACACGGAACCACAAGCGATAGAAACCGCTACGGACAGTGAAGTGGCAGAACCTTCGCCCAGAACGCTGCCCAGAATTGGCAGACCGAGAGCTGCATAGTTTGGTAACGCAACGGTCAATGTCAGTACAGCCGCATCCTGCGGAGATTTTTTGAATACTTTGGTCGCCAGGAAATAAATCGCAGCGTAGGTAATCCACATCGCCAGAACCAGCACCACACTCATCGGTGACTGTTTGACGATACCTGCCCACGGAGTCTGAACCGTTGCGCTAAACAGCGCGGCTGGCAGAGCGAAATCCATTACAAAGATATTGAGCAGGGAAACATTTTTGTTATCGACCATCTTCGCTTTACCGGCGAAAAAGCCGAGCAGCATGATGACAAAAATGGGCGCAAGCGCATGAACAATTACGTAAGTCATAACTTCACCTGTAGTTAAAAAAAGAATTCCAGCACCGGTGCGATGGTTATTATTTTCAGGCGGTTAATTTTTATTGGGCACTCTAACGGTGCCCATTATTACCGTCTGGCAGGTCTGTCTTTTTAAACTCTATCGCGACTACCAGGCTGCGCGCATACGCTCGCGAACCAGCGCCGAGCTTTGGCGATTTTTCGCATTCAGTCTGTTTTTCAGGGTGTTATCGGTACGCGCTTCACGAACAGCAGTGACCAGTGCCGCATTTACTTTGTCCATATCGTCGCTTTGCGGTGCTTCTGGATTAGCAATTTCAAGCAATGCAGATAACAGGCCCAGGGTTTCGTAGTTGCTGATGTCATAAGCCATCGGCGGGATGGTGGCGGCCAGTTTTTCCAGCGCTTCCACGGTACGCAGTGTGATACGCGCTGCGGACTCTTTACCCATCGCATGGATCATCACGCCGGAATCGTTGAACGCAATCAGGCGGTTTGCCTGGTAACCGTGTGCCAAAAACGCACCGGACATCGCTTTGCCAACAATCAGGCCCACAACCGGGTGGCCCGCCAGACGCGCATTGGCATAAGCCGCTGCCGCACCGGCCAGTGCCTGGTGGATACCGAACGCTTCTTCGCGGCGGCCATAAGCCTGGCTCGGAACGTCGATCACCGCCACGATGGCGCGTTTCTCTGATTTTTCAGCATCTTCGGCGATGGTTTCGCTAACCACTTTCGCCAGCGTCCAGCCTTCGAGCAGGCCCACTTCCCCACCTTTAGCGCGTGGGTAATGGTTATTTTCGTCTGGCACGACCGCGATAAAACGGGCGGCTTTGCCGTCAACGCTGCCATCGGCAACCTGGACGGAAGCGCACAGGCCAGCCATACGTGGTGCGTTAGCAGTGAGTTTGTCCAACCAAATGGCGGCGCGATTCAGTTTCTGGCTCATGCGCGTTTCTCCCCAAAAAGCTGTTTAATCTGTTCGGAATCAGCCTGTTTCGTAGTATCGAAATTACTCAGGCGTTCGAGATACCACGCATAGTTATCAGTGCGATGCACAGCAGGAACACCTTGCGCGATTGCCGCGTTAACCGCTTCTTTAACCGCGTTAACGCCATCGCCCACCAGCGTTTCGACCAGGCCGCTCTCAAAGCGAACTTCGCCACCGGTCATGCTCCAGATAAACGGACGGTTACGTGAATCGTATTCGTCGATACCCGCTTCCTGTTCGATAACCTGCGGGCCATTCAGACCCAGACGCGCTTCGCGAGTCACGATTAAGTGGCTGCAAAGTGCGGCTGCGATAGACATCCCGCCAAAGCAACCAACTGTTCCTGCGACGACGCCAATAACTGGTGTGTAACGGCGCAAATCAACTATCGCTGCGTGAATATCAGCGATTGCTGCCAGGCCAAGGTTTGCTTCCTGTAAGCGCACGCCGCCGGTTTCGAGACACAAAACGGCCTGAGTTGGGATGCCGTTACGATTATCTTCCGCTGCCAGTTCAAGGGCTGCGGCCATTTTCGCGCCGGACACTTCGCCCATGCTGCCGCCCTGGAAAGCGCCTTCAATAGCGATCACCACTGCCGGGCCGCCGTTGATGGTGCCTTTGGCAACAACCATACCGTCGTCGGACTGCACCACGATGCCCTGCGCTTCCAGCCACGGAGACACGATGCCTTCGAATGGGTCAAGCAGTTCCCGGAAGCTGCCGTCATCAAGCAGCAAACGCGCACGTTCACGCGCTTTGAGTTCGATAAAGCTGCTGTCGTTACGCATGGCTCACCCCTTCAAATACTTGTTCGATACGAATGCGTGCCACGCCTGGCGTCGCGCCAAAATCGTGGATCTGCATCTGCCCGGCAGGAATGCTGGTCAGTTCGCCCAGACGGGAAAACAGTGCCTGCCAGCGTTGCTCGCTGTTATCTACAGACGTGGTGATGGCGATGGTCAGGGTATCGCCCTGAGTCGCGGTAAACAGAACTTCCATATCACCGGAGCCAACTACACCCGCCAGCGCTTTGCCGCTAACGGTGCGAGTTGCCGGAAAAGACAACGTAATGTGTTCCATAACACCCTCTTAAAAGTGTGAATGTTGCGGTAATGGGGTAATCGTCGCGTTATCGCAGGCGATACGGTCAATCAGCAGCGTGGCGGCCAGCAAATCTGCGGCCCCACCCGGTGAGGCATTGAGTGCCAGCATCTCTTTGTCGAGCCAGGCGAGCGCCGCGCGGCCTTGAGATGTTGCCGTACCACCAGCAACCAGTACGCTACGCGCGCCGTTTTGCATCGTTTCCAGCCCTTCAAGGCCTGCACGTGAAAGCACGCAGGTATCGCTAAGCGAGGTCATAATGGCCATCAGTGCATCAAGCCGCGCCTGCGGTTCCGTTGCTCCGTTCTGGCGACTGCGGCGCAGTTGCGGCAACGCCAGTTGCATGATGTGCGGGAAGCCAAGTTGCGCCTCTTCGCGAGCGCCGGGAACCTGATAACGCCGTGTTGCGAGTAGCCCCTTACTGAAAACTTTTGGTGCTGAACTGTCTGGCAGGCTGGCAAGTTTTGCGGCACTTGCCGCAATTTCTTCACTGCTGCCTTCAAGGCCGTGCATCGCGGCGGCAGAGACCAACAAACCGAGCGCCCAGATAGCGCCCCGGTGAGTATTCACTCCGCCTGTAGCCATCATCATCTGCGCCTCACCTTCACGACCTAAGCGGCCGACGAGTTGGCGCAGAGCGATATCTTCCGGGCGCTGCCAGCTTTGCAATGCCAGCGCATGAAACGTCGGGGAAAGGCTGTGCGCAGAGCGCTCCATCAATTCCAACGTCAGGTCGTGATGTGCACCACTTCCCCGACTGTCCACAAGACCAGGTTTCGGGCTTAAGCGTGCTTCTGTGATCAAGCTTTGGGTGGCAACCCTTGCAAGCCATGCAGCGCTGCCTTCACTCCCAATCTGTGGCTGTAGTTTCATTACCAGCTCCGGAATTTCGCAGGTGGGTTATACAGACCGTCAGACCATTCCACTAAGTCCGCCACGCTGCTGGCTGCCAGCAGAGAACGAGTTGCGTCAGTGCGACGAATGCCCATATCTTCCGGGAAGACCACTTTGCCGCTTTGGCGCAGTGCGGCAACGCGTTTCGCATCCACGCCCAAACCGATATCTGTAATACCTGCAACGGATGCCACCATCGCGCGGCGTTCTTCCATGCTTTCAGCACGATACAGATACGCGATGCCTTCTTCGGTGAGCACGTGAGTCACGTCGTCGCCGTAAATCATGACCGGAGCCAGCGGCATACCGGAGGATTTAGCCACGTCAACCGCATCGAGTTTTTCCACGAACGTTGGCTTAACGCCCGCCTGGAAGGTTTCGACCATCTGAACAACGAGCTTACGGCCGCGCTGCATCAGGTCTGGTTGAGCCTGCATAGCAAGCCAGGCAGCCGTTGCATGGCGACGACCATGTGGGTCATGGCCCATGTTTGGCGCACCGCCAAAACCAGAAAGACGACCGCGAGTCACCGTAGAGGAGTTGGCGTAGCCATCAACCTGTAACGTGGAACCGATAAACATATCGACCGCGTACTGGCCTGCTAACTGGCAGAACGCACGGTTGGAGCGCATGGAACCGTCGGCACCGGTAAAGAACACGTCCGGACGAGCACGCACGTACTCTTCCATACCCAGTTCGCCACCGAAGCAGTGCACGGTTTCAACCCAACCGCTTTCGATAGCAGGAATAAGCGTTGGGTGCGGGTTCAGCGTCCAGTGTTTACAGATTTTGCCTTTCAGGCCGAGCTGTTCACCGTAGGTCGGCAGCAGCAATTCGATTGCGGCGGTATTGAAGCCGATACCGTGGTTGAGCGATTGCACCTGATGTTCCGCATAGATGCCTTTAATCGCCATCATCGCCATCAGGATGTGTTCTTGCTTGATCAGACGTGGGTCACGGGTAAACAGCGGCTCGATGAAGAACGGTTTGTCAGCCACAACCACGTAGTCAATCCACGAGCCGGGAATATCCACGCGCGGCAGGTCGCATTCGTCGTCCACCAGTTCGTTAACCTGGGCGATCACAATGCCGTCGTGGAAAGCCGCCGCTTCGACCAGCGCTGGCGTGTCTTCGGTGCTGGCACCGGTATATAAATTGCCTTTGCGGTCAGCTTTGAAACCGGCAATCAGCGCGACGTTCGGCGCCAGATCGACGTATAAGCGGGAATAGAGTTCGATATAAGTGTGGATTGCGCCAATTTCTAACTGGCCGTCTTCCAGCAGCTGCGAGATGCGCAGGCTTTGGGTGCCAGAGAAGGAGAAATCGAGCTTGCGGGCGATACCTTTTTCAAAAATATCAAGGTGTTCGCTACGCCCGACGCTCGGCATAATCATATGCAGGTCGTGAACTTTGGATGGGCTAACTTCAGCCAACATGCGGGAAAGGAAATCCGCCTGTTTTTGGTTATTGCCTTCAAGCACCACGCGATCGCCGGGAGCGATCAGTTTTTCCAGCATATCAACAAGATCTTCGGTTGGAAGCACCTTGCCCTGCACGTTGGTGGAAGCCATACGACGCAGTTTCTCAGTGCGGCGTGTGTTCCACTGGCGTGCTGGCTTTTGGAAAGCCGTCATTTTAACCTCCTGATTCAGCCAATCATTCTGATTTGCTTTAGCTTGGTTAAATTGTGCGCCTCACTGGTTAGACCATCAATTAAGCTCGGGAACCAATCATTAGCCTTAGAGTAATAATGGACTTTTGGTTTTGTGATCGGGGTGGAAGGCGAGCATTGAATTGATGGGCTAGCGACTTACCTAAAAATCCAACTTACGAGAAAGGCCGCATCGTGAAGCTGTGAAAATAGGATGCTGGCAGCTAGTTTGTAGAATGCGCTCGATTCTTCACGAGAAAAGCGCAATTTTCATTTCGCTTTCTTTTAAGTTCATAGCTAAAAGGCTATGATTGAACAATAGCCTTCTGGCTATGGGATAAAGTGATGTGGAACGTTCTGACAACGGAAGTTTTTGATGAATGGTTTTTAGCGCAAAACGAAATGCTCAGAGAAGATGTCCTTGCGATGATGGGGTTCCTTGAAGAGTTTGGTCCGCATTTGGGTCGGCCGTATGTCGATACCTTAAAAGGCAGCGTATTTCCCAACATGAAAGAACTTCGTATTCAGCATGCCGGAAACCCGATACGTGCCTTTTTCGCTTTTGATCCACAACGCCAGGCCATCATTTTATGTGCTGGTGATAAAACCGGGAAAAACGGGCAGCAATTTTATCGCAGTATGATTCTGCGGGCTGAATCAGAGTATCGTAATCACTTGGCAAAACTGGAGAGGTAATATGTCTACTTACAAAGAGTTGCTGTCACAACAAAGCCCTGAAAGCCAACAGCGTATTGCTAAAAAAATCGAAGTCTTACGCCAGGAATTAATACTCAGCCAGTTGCGTGAAGAGCTCAATATTTCACAGACTGAATTGGCCCGAACCATTGGTGTATCACAACCAACGCTCGCAAAAATTGAGAAAACCGGCAATGACCCACGGTTATCAACTCTTAAACGTTATGTGACAGCGCTGGGTGGGGAACTGAGTATTGATATCACTCTCCCTAACGGAAAGCGGGTGGCGTTTCACCTTTGACTGAAAAAACTCTCCTCTTCCCACGATGCAGAAAGAGGAGTTTAAAGCATCAGCTATTATGATTTAGCCGGGTGGGCAGTGATTTTGATTGAGTCGGTGTAAGTCACGCGCACGCTTTGGTTCACTTTCAGATCTTTCAATTTTGCCTGAACTTTAGGGTCTTCAACGGTTACCGTTTTTTCCTGACCTTTTGGTCCGACAAATGTGATTTCATTCTTTTTCAGATCGATGTGTTTAATTTTCAGCTGAACGTTAACCTGGCGGAAGGCTTCGTGCTCAGGTGAACCACTGGTCGCTTTTTCCATCCCTTTGGTGGTTGAAGCCGTAGGTGCGGCTTTATCAACGTTGGTATCAAAAGCAATAGCAACGGAACGCGTTACGGTAGTATCAACGGTATCGCCCGCTTTGATATTCGCCAGCGTGCCGGCTTCTTCTGGAACGTTGAGAGAGACTTTATTCCCTGCTTCCCCTTCCAGCACCACAACATGATTTTTTTGATCAACAGAAACAACTTTCGCGGAAAAATGATCGGCCTGGAAATCACCTGCTACAGGCAGGACGGTTGCATTAGCGGACATGATACTGAATGCCAGTAGGGAAACAGTAGCAGCACCTTTAATGAAGGTTTGAATCGGTTTCATAAATCAGATGTCCTTATAAGATAAACAGATATGTTCCGGCCCCTTAGGGGTTAGGGGCCAGTATGAGCTTAGCGGTATTTTTTATGGTAGGCATTGCGAGTGGTTTTAAATTCTTCTGCTGCTGCCTGCGCTTCTTTTACTTTGCCTTCGTTGGCAAGTTTCAGCGCACCGTCAATCTGTCCAACCAGTAAATCCAAACCGTGGCGATAATCCTTCATCTCGGCACTATCTGCCGCTTTGTTCTCGAGTTTTGGTGGTGTGCCCTTTTGCGCATCCAGCGCTGCGGTTCGCATGTTGTTTAGCGAGGTTTTTAACTCTGCCGCGTTATCGGTCTTCAACACGGTTTTGTAGTTTTCAGCGATGGTATCCATATCATCGCCAACATCTTTCGCCATTACAGCGCCAGTAAATAACACGGACGATACTGCCAACATTGCAATTAATTGCTTACGCATTGACTCACCTTTTTTATTAGAAAGGCGCGGCAGGACGCGCCTGTTACGGTTAACTACTGACCGGCGATTTTCATCTCCGGCAGTAACACTGAACCACATTGAATATTACTGCGCTTCTCAATATCACTACCAATTGTGACCATTTCACGCCACATATCTTTCAAGTTTCCAGCGATAGTAATTTCGCTTACTGGATATTGAATTTCGCCGTTTTCGACCCAGAAACCGGACGCGCCGCGAGAGTAGTCGCCAGTAATGCCGCTTACGCCCTGACCCATCAGCTCGGTCACCACCAGCCCGGTGCCCATCTCTTTAAGCATACCCGCGAAATCCAGGCCTCGCCCTTCGATACGCCAGTTGTGGATACCACCCGCATGACCGGTGCTTTTCAGACCCAGTTTGCGCGCGGAATAGTTGGTCAACAGCCACTGTTGCAGGACACCGTCTTTGATAATGTCGCGGCGTTCTGTGCGAACCCCTTCGCTATCAAATGGTGTAGATGCCAGGCCTTTGAGCAAATGTGGATGCTCTTCAATGGTCAGCCATTCCGGCAGGATTTGTTTGCCAAGAGAATCCAGCAGGAACGTGGATTTACGGTAAACCGAGCCGCCCGCAATCGCGCCCACTAAATGCCCGAACAGGCCCGTTGCCGCTTCAGCGGCAAAAATAACCGGCGCTTTCATGGTAGACAGTTTGCGAGGAGACAGGCGCGCAAGCGTACGGCGAGCACATTCGATACCCACTGATTCTGGGCTGTCGAGATCTTCCATCGCACGGCCAATGGTGTAGGCGTAATCACGCTCCATCTCACCATTAACTTCTGCAATAACACAGCTGGAAAGCGAATGGCGCGTTGAACAGTAGCTTTGCAGCATACCGTTGCTGTTACCGAATACTTTAATGCCGTAGTGGCTGTTAAAACTGCCGCCTTCGGTATTATTGATGCGCTTATCGACGTTCAATGACGCATTTTCAGCGCGAGCAGCTAGCTCAATCGCGCGGTCAGCGTCCATTTCCGTTGGGTGGAAAAGGTCCAGGTCTGGCGCTTCATAAGCCAGTAACTCTTTATCTGCCACACCCGCAAACGGGTCTGGTGAGGTGTAACGGGCGATATCCAGCGCCGCCTGCACGGTGCGCGCTACGGCATCCGGGCTAAGGTCTGTTGTGGATGCGCTACCTTTACGGTTTTGATGATAAACGGTGATGCCTAACGCACCATCGCTGTTAAATTCGACGTTTTCCACCTCACCGTATCGGGTACTTACGCTGATACCAGTGGTTTTACTGACGGCAACTTCTGCGCCATCGGACTGAGCGGAAGCCAGTTCCAGCGCCTGAGATACCGCTTGTTCCAGAACCTGACGTTGTTGTGCTACTTGCGTGTTTACTTTCATCGCTACTGCCATAATGTAAGGTGAGTGAATTAAGTCTAACAGGAACAGAACAATTTCGCAGTGAACAGGCTTTACTGGTAGAATTAGCCACTTTTTTTAAGGAGCCTAATATGACTAAGCAGCCCGATGACTGGCTCGACGACGTACCAGATAACGAAAATGAAGACGAAGATGATGAGATTATCTGGGTCAGTAAAAGCGAAATTAAACGTGATGCCGAGGAGTTAAAACGCCTGGGTATGGAACTGATGGAGTTGGGCAAAAATGCGCTCGACAAAATCCCTCTTGATGAAGATTTGCGCGCCGCTATTGATTTGGCTCAGAAAATCAAAAAAGAAGGCCGTCGCCGTCAGGTTCAGTTAATTGGCAAAATGATGCGTTCGCGCGACATGGACCCTATCCGCGTAGCACTCGATAAACTGAAAAACCGTCACAACCAACAAGTCGCACTGTTCCATAAACTGGAAGCACTGCGCGATCGTTTGGTTGAGGAAGGCGATGATGCAATGAGTGAAGTGTTAAGACTTTACCCAGAAGCTGACCGCCAGCAATTACGTGTACTGATTCGTAACGCACAAAAAGAAAAGGCAGCAAATAAGCCGCCAAAATCTTATCGCCAGATTTTCTCATATCTGCGCGAACTGGCTGAAACCCAGGCCTAAAAAAATGCCCGCAAATTTGCGGGCATTTTTATTAGTGCCTGGCATATTAATCCCGCCCCATTACCACACTGGATAAATCCGTATTAAATCGCTGATATTGATCGCTGCTAATCGCATGCGGGTAGCTCAAAACAATCAGCTCATGATCTGATATATCAATGTGGTAAGTCGGATGATAATGATTAAATCCATTCTCATGGAAGCCGAGCTTTTGATAAAATCGCAGGCGTTTCTGGGCAATATCAGTCGTTAACGGATCGATCTCCAGAATGGTCAGCGGCTGCATTTGCAGAAACTGACTCAACATTCTTTTGCCATATCCTTGTGCCCGTAATTCCCCGTTTACCGCCAGATGCTCAATGTAGGTGTAATCACCAAAACTCCATGACGCAATCATGCCAATAAACTGTTCACCATCAAAACAGGCTTGCAAAGTGTAGTTTGGACTACTGAGCGCACTCACCTTAGCTTCGGGTTCACGTTTCTCATGCCATGGAAAAGCGCTTTCATATAACGCATCCACGGGCGAAAACCACGGAGCATCAGGAGAGGTAATACGTTTAACTGTGAGCATATTGGTAGGCCAGGAAATGCCAGCCCGATGGCCGAGCTGGCATGGTAGGGGAGTACGATTACTGGTTTTCTGATTTTTTAGCCAGTGCATCCAGCAGCTTCTGGTGAATACCACCGAAACCACCGTTGCTCATCACCAGAATATGGTCGCCAGGTTGAGCCGTTTTCACCACCATATCCGCCAAAGTGTCGACATCTGCACTCCAGTGAGCAGGCTGAATACAGGCTTCTGCCACTTCAACCACTTGCCATGGAATATGCGGAGGCTGAAGTAAGAAGACTTCGTCAGCACGACCTAAAGAAGGTGCCAGATCATCTTTGCTCAGGCCCATTTTCATGGTGTTAGAGCGTGGCTCAAGCACCGCGAGAATACGTGCGGTGCCGCCAACTTTGCTACGCAACGCCGAAAGTGTTGCCAGAATCGCCGTAGGATGGTGAGCAAAGTCGTCATATACCGTCACGCCATGCGCTTCACCACGTAATTCAAGGCGACGACGGGCATTGATGAAGCTATCCAGGGCTTTCGCAGCATCTGCCGGGGTAACACCCACATGGCGTGCCGCGGCAATCGCCATCAGCCCGTTATGCATGTTGTGTTCGCCAACTAGCTGCCAGTGAACTTCTCCGACACGCTCGCCATCCAGGTACACTTCCCAGTTGGATGCATCAGGATTAAGCTTCTTCGCCTGCCAGTGGCCTTGCTCGCCCACCAGCTCTTGCTCGCTCCAGCAACCCATTGCCAGCGTCTGCTTAATGTTGGTGTCGTTCTCAGGCCAGATGATTTTCCCCTGCCCCGGCACAATACGCACCAGATGGTGGAACTGTTTCTGAATCGCTTTCAGATCGTCAAAGATGTCGGCGTGATCAAACTCAAGGTTATTGAGGATCAACGTACGCGGGCAGTAATGCACGAATTTGGAACGCTTATCGAAGAACGCACAGTCGTATTCGTCAGCTTCAATCACAAAGAATGGGCTATCGCCCAAGCGTGCAGAAACATCGAAATTACCCGGTACGCCGCCGATCACAAAGCCAGGCTTGTAGCCACAGGCTTCCAGAATCCACGTTGCCATACCTGCGGTGGTAGTTTTACCGTGAGTCCCCGCCACAGCCAGCACCCAACGGTCGCGCAGCACAAAATCGTGCAGCCACTGTGGGCCAGACATGTAAGGAATACTTTTCTCAAGCACCGCTTCAACGCACGGATTTCCACGCGTCATTGCGTTGCCGATGATCACCAGATCCGGCTGTGGGTCGAGTTGGCTTGGGTCGTAACCTTGAATTAATTCAATACCCTGCTCTTCAAGCAGAGTGCTCATTGGAGGGTACACATTGGCATCCGAGCCCGTAACCTGATGGCCGAGTGAACGAGCCAGCATAGCAAGGCCGCCCATGAACGTGCCGCAAATACCCAAAATATGAATACGCATAAAACTATCCTTTTATTATTTGGCGCACATTCTAACCGTATGTTGGATGCTGGCAAATCGCATTTAAGTTAATTCCGTATTTTGCTGGCGCGATTCACCTGTACGCTACTATTTGAATCTTTGTTAGGATTGTTGCAGTCGTTTCATTTAATTAACAGAAGCAGGGAAAGTGTTATGAAAACGTTAGGTGAATTTATTGTCGAAAAGCAGCACGAGTTCTCGCACGCAACCGGTGAACTGACTGCCTTGTTGTCGGCAATAAAGCTCGGCGCAAAAATCATCCACCGTGATATCAACAAAGCAGGTCTGGTTGATATTCTGGGTGCCAGCGGAGCTGAAAACGTTCAGGGCGAAGTGCAGCAAAAACTTGACCTGTTCGCAAACGAAAAACTGAAAGCAGCACTGAAAGCCCGAGGGATTGTGGCCGGTGTGGCTTCCGAAGAAGAAGATGACATCGTTGTTTTCGAAGGCGCGGAACATGCCAAGTATGTTGTACTGATGGACCCACTTGATGGTTCATCAAACATCGACGTGAACGTATCAGTTGGTACCATTTTCTCCATCTATCGCCGTATTACACCGGTAGGCACTCCTGTCACCGAAGCCGATTTCCTCCAGCCCGGCAACCGTCAGGTCGCGGCGGGTTATGTGGTTTACGGCTCTTCAACCATGCTGGTTTATACCACCGGTTGTGGCGTTCATGCCTTCACCTACGATCCTTCCCTTGGTGTGTTCTGCCTGTGTCAGGAGCGTATGCGCTTCCCGGAAATTGGCAGCACCTATTCCATCAACGAAGGGAACTACATCCGTTTCCCGCAGGGTGTGAAAAAGTACATTAAGTTCTGCCAGGAAGAAGATTCCAACACCCAGCGCCCGTACACCTCACGTTATATCGGTTCTCTGGTTGCCGACTTCCACCGCAATCTGCTGAAAGGTGGGATTTATCTCTACCCAAGCACCGCAAGCCACCCACAAGGGAAGCTGCGTTTGCTGTATGAAGGCAACCCGATGGCGTTCCTTGCAGAACAGGCTGGCGGTAAAGCGAGTGATGGCAAAGAACGTATTCTGGATATCATCCCGGAAACCCTGCACCAGCGCCGTCCGTTCTTCGTCGGTAACGAACATATGGTCGATGATGTAGAACGCTTTATCCGTGAGTATCCGGACGCTTAATTCGTTTTAATATCTCCCCTCACCCCGTCCCTCTCCCCCAGGAGAGGGTTAGGGTGAGGGCTCGTGAATTAACAACGAAACGTCGCCATCGCCGCAACTAAATGCTGCGACTGCTCCTCAAGTGAACGCGTAGCCGCTGTTGATTCCTGAACCAATGCCGCATTTTGCTGCGCTGCCTCATCCATCTGGCTCACCGCGATATTCACCTGCTCGATACCATAGCTTTGCTCGTTTGACGCATTAGCAATTTCACTGACCAATCTGGTCATGCGCATCACCTCTTCAGCGATTTCATCCATCGTTTCCCCGGCTTGTTGCGCCAGTTCACGACCTTCGCCAACATGATTTTGCGAGTCCGAAATCAGCGTGCGGATCTCTTTTGCTGCATCAGCACTGCGGCTTGCCAGAGTACGAACTTCGCCCGCCACTACCGCAAACCCGCGCCCTTGTTCACCAGCACGCGCCGCTTCTACAGAGGCGTTCAGCGCCAGGATATTGGTCTGGAAGGCGATGCCGTCGATAACGCTCAGGATGTCTGCAATACGGTCAGAACTACTGGAGATATCACGCATTTTCTCAATCACATAACACACCATTTCGCTGCCACGGTCGGCGGTATCAGAAACGTCTTTCGCCAGTTTATGCGCCTGCTCGGCGTTGTCGGCGTTCTGTTTCACCGTCGCGGTAATCTGCTCCATGCTGGCAGCGGTTTGCTCCAGAGAAGTCGCCGTGGATTCAGTACGTTGAGCGAGATTCTGGTTGCCAGCCGCCAGTTCGCGGCTGCCGGTATCAATTTGCGAGCTGGCATCGCGCACACGGCTTACCGATTCCATCAAGGAATCTCGCATGATGGTAATTGCCGTCGCCAGGCGGCCAAATTCGTTATTGCCAGCTGGTGGCAACGTCTGGGTTAAATCACCTTTGGCGACAAACTCCAGTTGCTCAATCGACTGATTCAACGGCTTGAGCAGTAAATGGCGGAGCGCCAGCCATACCAGCACGATAATCCCGGCGGTGAGCAGTGCGGCAATAATAATTAGCGTAAGGACGATTTTCTTATGCAATTGCACCGCTTCAACTTCGCTGTTGCCGCGCGCCTCGCCCCACTGTTTGAAAATCTCGACATCGGTATCAAACTTTTGCGACAGCGGAATCAGTGACTTTTCCAACAGGTCATAGTAATCGTCAGGGCTTTGTTTGGTGAGCGCTGCAAGCATCGGGTTGATGCCTTTCGCGAGGTAGTCCGCATAACTCTGCGATAAGTTTTGAATCAGGCGATTGCCCTCTTCGTCGCCGACGCCGCTGTCGATAAACTCTTTGAGCTGCTGTTGAGCCGCCGCCACATCACTGGCAACGTAATCGGTAGATTTGGTGGCATCTTCCAGCAGGCCAATTTCCATCTGGCGAACCGCCTGCCCTGCACCGTTACGCGCACGTAGCAACGAAACATAGCCATCAGACAAGCGCACCATCTGCTCGCCCTGTAGGCGATTGATATTCTGGAGTGAGGTTGAGCTTTGTTGCAGAGCAAAAATGCCCATGCCGCTGACAAATAACAACAGGAAGGTCATGACTGCCAGCAATGTCAGCAGCCCCGTGCGAATAGACAAATTTCTCAACATGCTCTTTTCCCGGTGACAGAACGATAGAAACGATGGAGATGTTATCGACCGTCACCGGGTAAACATTAGGCAAAGCGGTTCAGCTTTGACCTGGCGTTACGTTAATACGCTTCACTGGCGAGCTTTGGCGGTTTTCCCACAGCACCGTCAGGCCGCGCTGTAGGGCAATGAAAATAAACAGCAAAATGCCGATGGCGATTTTTGTCCACCACGAACTGAGCGTGCCATCGAAGTTGATATAGGTCTGAATTAGCCCCTGGATAGCCACACCAAACAGCGTGCCGAGCACCGTTCCCACGCCACCGCTTAACAACGTGCCTCCGATAACCACGGAGGCAATCGCATCCAGCTCAACACCCATTCCAGCCAGCGCGTAACCCGCAGAGGTATAGAGTGAAAAGACGATTCCTGCCAAAGTCGCCAGCCCGGTAGAGAGCATATAAATACGAATCGTGGTGCTGCGCGTGGAAATCCCCATCAGGTTTGCCGAAGTCGCGTTGCCACCAATCGCGTAAACCTGGTTACCAAACCGGGTGCGGTGTGCAAGGAAAATGCCAATCACCACCACGGCCAGCATCAGCAGGCCCATGGCACTCAAACGCCCGCCGCCTGGAATGCGCCAGGCAAGGTTTGAAAGGGTGTCGTAAATCGGGTGATCAATCGGAATCGACTCTTCCGAAACCAGATAACTGACCCCACGCAGGAAGAACATCCCGGCAAGCGTGATAATAAAGGCTGGGATTTTCAGCGCATCGATAAGCAGCCCCATAAACGCACCGAACGCGCAGCCCATCAGCAGCACCAGCGGGAAGGCCACCAGCGGCGACAAACCCCAGAAGCCAATCGCTTTGGCGAGGAACACGCCGGTAAAAGCGATCACCGAACCGACAGAAAGATCGATGCCGCCCGAGAGGATCACAAAGGTCATGCCGACGGCAATAATTCCCAGAAATGCGTTATCGGTCAGAATATTGCAGATTACCCGAGTTGAGGCAAAACCGGGGAATTGCGTCAGGCAATACAGATACCCCAGCACAAACACCGCCAGGGTAATCATCAACGGCAAGTTACGTTTGATCATGGCGACGGAGTCCTTTGAGCAAAGCAATAAAACGTGGCGACTGAACAATCAGCACGCACATCACCACCACCGCTTTCACCACCTGGTTAAGCTCGGGAGGGAAACCAGAAAGCAGAATGCCGGTGTTCATGCCCTGAATAATCAGCGCACCAATCACTGAAAGCGCGATGTTAAAACGCCCGCCCATCAACGAACCGCCACCGATGACTACCGCAAGAATAGCGTCCAGCTCAAGCCACAATCCGGCGTTGTTGGCATCAGCACCGCGAATATCGGCGGTGACGATAATCCCGGCGATAGCCGCGCACAGGCCACTCAACACGTAAGTCAGCATCACGACGATACGCGTATTTACCCCGGCGTTTTTCGCTGCGCGAATGTTAATCCCAACCGATTCGATAAACAGTCCCAGCGCCGTTTTACGGGTAAATAGCCAGAAGACCAGCAGCGTTGCCAGCACAATAATCACGGGTGTCGGGAAGAAGAACAGCGAACCGCTGCCCAGAAACGAGAGGTTTGGTGAATCAAAAGTAACGATTTGTCCGGCGGTGATAAGTTGAGCCACACCGCGCCCGGCCACCATTAAAATCAGCGTGGCAACAAACGGTTGGATTTTCAGGATGGCCACCAGAATGCCGTTCCACAACCCCGCCAGAACACCAACGCCGAGGGATGCCAGAATAACCACCGTCAGGCTGTGCCCGTCGACAGTTAACGTCGCAGCCGTCGCGCCAGCAATCGCCATCACCGCACCAACGGAAAGATCGATACCGCCTGTGGCGATCACCAGCGTCATGCCAATGGCAAGTAATGCGACCGGTGCAGCACGGTTAAGAATGTCTATCGGGCTGCCGAACAGCCGCCCATTTTGCACCACGATATCAAAGAAATGGTTAGCGACCAGGCTATCAACCAGTAGCACCAGCACCAGAGCAACTAACTGCGGAATACCCGGTGGCCAGCGAAAACTTCGCTTCGGCTTTTCGGCATCCGTTTGCGGCAATGAACGAGACATCACGTTTTACTCCTTATGCCGCAATGGCATTCATAATTGCCGATACGGAAAGCTCGTCGAGCGGGATCTGGGCCACTTGCTGCCTGTCACGCATGATGATCACGCGATCCGCATAGCCCACCAGTTCTTCGAGTTCAGAGGAGATAACCAATAGCGCCAGGCCATCAGCACACAGAGTTTCGATCAAACGGATAATTTCGGCGTGTGCGCCAACGTCGATCCCGCGCGTCGGTTCGTCGAGGATCAGGAACTGCGGTTTGGTCAACAGCCAGCGCGAGAGCAACACTTTTTGCTGGTTACCACCGGAGAGAAATTCGATCGGTTGATCCGGGCCAGGCGTACGAATACCCAACTGGCGAATGAAGCGTTCTGCTATTTGATACTGTTCACGCTTAGGGATAGGCCGCAGCCAGCCGCGTTGGGCCTGTAATGCCAGAATGATATTTTCACGCACCGAAGCGGCGGCAATAATGCCGTCAGTTTTGCGATCTTCCGGGCAAAAACCAATCCCGAGAGACGAAGCTTTATGCGGCGATCGAAGTGATTGCGGCTTGCCTTTGATCCACGCGTTGCCCTGATCTGCGGGTTTGATCCCAAAAATGACTTCGGCGGTTTCGGTGCGCCCGGATCCTAATAACCCCGCCAGACCAACGATCTCACCCGGACGGACCTCCAGATTGAACGGGTTGATCACCCCTTTCTTACCGAAATCTTTAAACGCGGCGACCGGTTTATCGCTCAGTAAAGTACGGCCCGCACGGTTGAGCGCATTGGTTTCCAGCTCGCGCCCCAGCATCATTTTTACCAGATCTATCTGCGGCAGATCTTTTGTATTTCGCGTGCCCACAAACGATCCGTTGCGCAGAACGGTAATACGATCGGTGACTTCATAAACTTGATCGAGGAAGTGAGTGACGAAGATCAAGCTGACGCCCTGGTCACGCAGCTGGCGCATCAGGGTGAACAGCATTTCAACTTCTTTGGTGTCGAGGCTGGCGGTCGGTTCATCGAGGATCAGCACTTTGGCCGACAGATCGATGGCCCGGCAAATGGCAACGATTTGCTGCATCGCGACGGAGTAGCGGTTAAGCGGCTCGGCGACATCCAGCGAGAATCCATAGGACTCCATCAGGAGGGTGGCGCGTTTTTCCATCTCTTTGCGTTGTATAAACCCAAAGCGACGCGGCTCGCGGCCGATAAACAGGTTATCCGCCACCGACATATTCGGCAGCAAGTTCACTTCCTGGTAGACGGTGCCAATGCCAAGCTGTTGAGCATGAGCGGTGTTTCTCGGTGAGATCAATTCACCTTCGAGATAAATATTGCCGCTATCGCGCTGATAAACACCGGTTAGCGCTTTGATAAGCGTGGATTTCCCTGCTCCGTTTTCACCCAGTAACGCCATGATTTCACCCCGATTAAGGCTGAAGTCCACTTTGTCGAGCGCTTTGACGCCGGGGAAATGTTTGGTTAAGCCTTCCGTGCGCAGAATTTCCTGATTGTTGTTTGTGTTCATGAACGCACTCCTGCCAACGCACAACTGTAGGGTGAGATAAGCGCAGCGCCCTCGACCAGGCCCGTGCCTTAATGGCGGATGACGCTACGCTTATCCGCCCTACATAAAACAGCCCCTCCGTTTCGGGAGGGGCATAACTCATCAGTAGCCCATCGATTTCTTCTTCTCGAGCTCTTCTTTCGCGGTATCCGGGAGGTACAGCGTTGATTTGGTGATGGTCACTTTTTCCGGCATGGTGCCGTCTTTTTTGAATTTCTCGAGCGCATCGAACGCAGGGCCTGCCATGTTTGGCGTCAGCTCAACGCTTGCGTTCGCTTCGCCGTCGATCATTGCTTTATAGATATCCGGCACGCCGTCGATTGAACCGGTCAGAATGTCTTTGCCTGGTTTCAGGCCCGCCTCTTTGATTGCCTGAATCGCACCGATCACCATGTCATCGTTATGCGCGTAAACCATGCAGATATTTTTGCCGTTGTTCTCGGCTTTGATGAAGCTCTCCATAACCTCTTTACCTTTACTGCGGGTAAAGTCGCCAGATTGAGAACGAATGATTTTCACGTTAGACGCTTTAGAAATGGCGTCCGCAAAACCTTTCTTACGATCGATTGCCACACTCGCGCCCACGGTGCCTTGCAGCTCAACCACGTTACATTGCTTACCATTCAACTCTTTAAGCAGCCATTCACCAATCAACTGGCCTTCCAGCACGTTGTTAGCGGTGACAACGGTCATATACAGCGATTTATCTTTCACATCGATATTACGGTCGAGCAGGAATACCGGGATTTTGGCCTCTTTTGCTTCTTGTAATACTGGCTCCCAACCCGTGGCGACGATTGGCGCAATGAAGATTGCGTCTACGCCCTGGGCGATAAATGAACGTACGGCTTTAATCTGGTTTTCTTGTTTTTGTTGGCCGTCTGCGATTTTCAGCGTAATGCCGCGTTTCTCGGCTTCACTCTTCGCAACCGATGTTTCTGCTGCTCGCCAGCCGGATTCAGAACCTACCTGCGAAAATCCGACCGTTAACGGAGCAGCTATCGCCATAGACGACATGGCTGCGGAGACTGCAGAGACCAAAAGTAAGCGCTTCCACATAGGGACATCCTCGTAGGGTTATTGTTGGTTAAAATCTGGGCGTCGAAAAGACTATAGACGACGTGTGGTGTAACAGAATGAGTTACATCACAATTCCAACAAGTCGCGCATATCCTTGTAACCGCTTACAAAAATTTATAAAGAATACGGCTATGTTTATGGATTTTCCCGTTGTCGGAAGGTTCTGGAAACGGCAGCAGGTGAGAAATGAAGGCAAAAAGAGGCGAAGACATTTAAATCGAGTTAGCTATAATACGCGGCACTTGAATGACACCAGTTTAAAGGAAAAAGACATGAGCTTACTCAACGTCCCTGCGGGTATTGATCTGCCAGAAGACATCTACGTTGTTATCGAAATCCCAGCAAACGCTGATCCTATCAAATATGAAGTTGATAAAGACACCGGCGCGCTGTTCGTTGACCGTTTCATGTCTACCGCAATGTTCTACCCGTGCAACTACGGTTACATCAACCACACCCTGTCTTTAGACGGTGACCCGGTTGACGTTCTGGTCCCAACTCCATACCCACTGCAACCAGGTTCTGTTATTCGTTGCCGTCCAGTTGGCGTGTTGAAAATGACTGACGAAGCTGGCGAAGATGCCAAGCTGGTTGCAGTTCCGCACACCAAACTGAGCAAAGAATACGATCACATTAAAGATGTGAACGACCTGCCAGAACTGCTGAAAGCGCAGATCTCCCACTTCTTCGAGCAGTACAAAGCCCTCGAGAAAGGCAAATGGGTTAAGGTTGAAGGCTGGGACAATGCAGCAGCAGCTAAAGCTGAAATCGTTGCTTCCTTCGAGCGCGCTAAGAAGTAATTCTTACCCTCGCTTAATGCTTGTGAAAACACCGCCATCTGGCGGTGTTTTTTTATGCGTCTGCAAAAGTGAAACGGCCACTCAGATGAGTGGCCGTTTGGGAATGAACTACTCGCTATCTTTATCCAGCCAATCTCCGCTTTCGATGCGGGTTAACCCCTCCACCGAACGCTGGTACACATACATCCATGCGCTGCCGTAAGGAGTCTGAATTAGCTGACGTTTATACTCGCCACCTTTAGTGCGCAAAGCGTCAAGCTCAGAGAGTGTAGAAGCATCAATGCGATACACTTCACCCACCACAGACCCCTCACCCGGCACTACCCCCGGATAATGGCCAAGGCTGTATAAAGCGTAATTTTCAACATGATGATCCCCAAGCCACTGGGCGTTGGTCATCCAGTGGCTGTTACCTTGCTTGCGTCGTAAACTGCCGTAAACAAAAATTCGCATAGCTAAAACTCAAACTGATAAAGCAGATCAAGTGCCTGATCGATACCAGACACCGCTTCCAGATACAGCTTAGGCATCAGGCGATAACGCAGTGTTAGTGTCGCCAATGAGTCAAAAATACCCACTCCATATTTAACCTGGAGACCTGGCAGTACATAGCCACTGACCACCACTTGTGAGGAATCCCCCACCCCTGCGGTATCAAGCGCCAGATTGCTTACGCCAAACGTCTCGCCGATTTTACCCACAACCTGACCACTTTGTGCAACCCCCAAGCCAACAAGCATTGACGTCATGGCGTTACCATCGTCGCCAGAATTGTCTAAACCCTGCCCGCGAAGCAGGTAGGACAAGGCTTCTTGCTGTGACATGGCCGGATCAGAAAATATCTCAGCTTTCGGCTCATCTGCTGTTCCCGTGACACGAACACCGGCTATTACGTCGTTTTCCGTCGCTTCTGGGTTACGAATCGCTTCGATATTTAATAATGGCTGGTCTGGCGGGCCTGAGAATAACAGCTCGCCTTTACGCACGATCAAATCCTGTCCGTACGCATGGAAACGCCCTTCAGGAATATTGATCTGCCCGTTCAGACCGAGACCCTGACGGTCTTGCACCATTTTTAAATCGCCACTCAGACGCGCTTTCAAACCAAACGCATCCAGGCGTACATTGTTACCAACATGAATAACCAGGTTACTGTTGATAGGAATGCTTGCCGTTTGCGGTTTAATCGGCTTCAGGTCTTTATCGAGCATCACTTCATCACTGGACACACCCACTGAGCTTTCCGGGACTTCATGCACCACAATTCGTGCCCACGGGATGTCTACACTCCCATCAAGCGTGAACAAGCTCGGAGTCGCGACAAACTCAACATCCGGTGACACGTCAAGGCGCACCATCGGCGGCACCGTAATACGCACCTTGTTGCCTTTCGCTGCCACGCGCGCGCGCCAGTTGTCTATTTGCGTCCAGTCAGCATCGCCACTCAGAGCAATATCACCCTGCTTCGTACGCACCGTTCCGGCAAGCGTAGAGTTCATGCCGTTAAAGTTCATCGCCAACTGACTTGGCTGCATATCAAACGGCATAAAGTTGCCGTCGATATCCACGCCGTTAACTTGCAACTGGCCGAAGACTTGCGGACGCTCTAAATTCCCCGCCAGACGTAAGTTAGCGTTAATCTTTCCGGCGGCTTTTTCTCCACGTGAGAATATGGAGTTAGCGATCGCCAAATCAAAGTTGCGCATATTCACATTCCCCGCCAGGTTGCGGCGGTTTTGTGGATCGCTAATTTGAACCTGACCATCGAACTGGCCGTTTTGAGCAACGCGAATCAACCAGCCTAGTTTGGCCTGGTTATTTTTAAGCTCGGCATTGAGATTAAGCGTGTCGAACGCCACCAGCAGCGGGCTGTCGTTCACCATTTGCGTGACTTTCACGCCGTTACCCGTGAGCGTAACTGAACCTTGTGGCAAGCCTTCTGATTCCGCATCCCAGCTAACATCCGCACGGCCACTAAATGCTCCCACCGCTTGTGTATCAGCCGGCATAAACGGTTTGAGCATCGCTAAATCAAAGCGGTTCAGATTGACCAACGCACGGCCTTTTGCACCGGCATCAATTGGCTGCGGCACACAAAGTTCAGCATTCGGGTTCGTCCAGCAATGCGCGCCAATATTGATTTTCTGCTCTTTGTTGCGGTAATCGAGTGCCAGAGCGCGGTTCAGCGACCACGGACCAACCGGCGTTTCAAAGCGCGTATTGCTGAGATTGCCACGCCAGCGTTCTTCCGCACGGTCAAAGCTGCCGCTTAAATCAAGCTGCCCGGAAACCGGCTCGCCCTGAATGCGCAGTTTTAACTGGTGCTGTTTTTCGGAGCCTTTTGCGTCAAGCGTTACCAGGCTGAGATCGACACCTGGCTGGGAAATACGCTCAACTCGCAGATCCAGATTCCCGGCGATTTGATCGGTGGATTTCACATCACCTTTCAACAAGACTCGCGCAATCGACAGCTCCTGCCAGTGGAGGTTATTTGCGGTAAGGTCTGCCAGCAGCTGCGGCGCTTTCACATCGCCACGCACTTTAATCGTGCCTTTCGCTGTGCCGCCAAGTCCCGGTAAAGCATTGTCGAGATTCGGTGCATCGATGGTGGCATCAAGCTCCAGATCTTTCGGCCCTAACTCCCCTTTAACATCAGCACTGTTACGCCCCAGTTCGATATGCAACCCAGGGGTTTTCCACTGCATGTAACTGTTGCCGTTGAGCTTTCCGGTAACGTTTAGTTTGTTATTTTTGACATTCCCGGCAAGTTTTAGCTCGGAGACATCTACCTGCCAACTGCCGCCATACAAACTGCCACTGGTTTTCACCAGGCCGTCGAGTTTCGCAGGCCAGTCCGGGAATTGCTTCGCCGTATTGATATCGTCGAGTTTCAGCTCGCCGCGCCAGCTAATAGCTTTGCTCCAGTCGAGCACGGCTTTCAAGTCAGTGTTGCCCTGCAACGCAGCGACTCGCAGCTTGTCGAGATTAAGCTGTTGCTCGTTGCCTGCCGCATCCAGAGTGATGGTGGCTGGCGGAATTTGCTCGCCTTTCACATCGCTACGGAACGACAATTTATAGTCGGTCATTTTGCCGCTGAATTTCAGTTTCAGGTTGTCGGCCTGGTACTCTTTCTTCCCGGTAAATGGCCAGTAAAGTTGCTTACTGACCACTTCAAGATTGAGCGGCAAGCCTGCTTCAGCAAGCTGAGTTTGCGCGGTGAGCTCAAGATCAACCGGGCCTGAGAGATTCATGCCCACTTTCAGCACATCCCGCAGCTCCCCACCAATCTTCATCTTCACCTTTTCGCCTTTGATTGGGTCGATATTCAGGGTGGTGTTTAAGGTTAAGTCGACCGGCCATTTATCGCGTAATTCCGCGCTACCAGTCGCGTTGACCAGGCCTTGCGAGGAATCAACATCCAGCGCATCAAGCTTAAGAGAGCCGTCGATGCTGCTGACTTTTAGCAACAGGCTGCTGACCAATAGATCGGTGTCGCCCGTCAGGCGTAAGTTCGCCCCACGGAACTCCTGAATATTCAGGTTCAGCGGCAAATGCACATCGGTCATTTCCGGCAAAACCGGCTTTTCAAACAATTGTTTGAGCGTTTCGCCCAGCGGCAACTCTTCTGGCTGAGGGTTCTGGATCTTCGGCTCAAGCACCTGTTCCTGCGCGACTTTTGCTACCTTCGGCAACGCAATCAGCAACCCTTCAAGATTGGTCGGCGTAACCGTCAGGTTGCGCTCCTGCCAGTTAAGGCCAGAGGTAAACTCCATCACCGAAACCGTGGTGTTATCAATCTTGATATTGACGTTATTAAGCGCCACGCGACTTAGGGTAATCGGATACGGCGTGGTGAGATTGAGCGGGCCAGTGTCCTCTTCCTGAACTGGCGCTGCCGGAGGCATTTTTTTGCTATCGATAACGACATCAATGTCTTTAAGCGAGAGATTATTCACGCACAGGCTGCTATCACGCAGGCAACCCAGTTTCACCGCGAGATTAATTTCACCGGCATTCACATCAACGCCAGGTTGTTGGTAGCGCAAACCTTTGATTGTCAGATTGCGCCAGCCGCCCGTGACGCTTGCGATATCCAGCCCCGGCACCCAGCGGTTAGCGGCGTTAAATAAGACGTGCAAACCGGTAGTTGTTCCCACCAGGAAGCCCACCGCGCCAATCAGCAGCACCACAAAAACCAACACCGCGAGGCTTATTTTCTTCCAACGACTCATAGTTCAGGCCCCAAACCGATGTAAAACTGTAAACCATGCTCATCTTTATCAGCCACCGGGACCGCTAAATCGAGTTTGATTGGCCCAACCGGTGACTGCCAGCGCACGCCAAAGCCTGCACCCGTTTTATAGTTACTCTGTTTGATATCGTTAACCGCTTCGCCAGAATCGACGAACACCGCCCCCCACCATTTCCCGGTAACGTTGTATTGATACTCCAGCGATCCGGTAATCATTTTTGACGCACCGGTCAGTTCGCCTTTGTCGTTTTCAGGAGAGATGGATTTGTAGGAATAGCCGCGAATACTGCGGTCACCACCGGCAAAGAAGCGTAAGTCTGGCGGCACTTTGTCGAAGTTATTGGTTTCAATCCAACCCACATTGCCGCGCACCACAAAACGGTGCTTTTCCTGCAACGTTCGAATCCAGACTTGCTGCGCCTGGAATACCCCGAAATCGACGTCCGAGCCCCATGTCGTGTCTGAAATATCAATCGAATAACGTTGGGAATCGCCCCAGGTTGGCATCAAACCACCGCGCGAACGGGTACGGTTAAGGCTCAAACCCGGATAAAGCAGCATCGTGGTGTTGGTTACGTCTGCCTGGGTAAAGTGATCGAGGCTCCAGCGCAGGTTAATGGCGTGCTGCCAACCGCTGGATAAATCCCAGTATCGTGAGACCGCGAGGGTGCTGGAGTCGGACTTGGTATCGTTCAGGTCGGTCGCTTTAAAGCCGCCCTGCACCAAATAATATTGTTCCAGCGGGTTTTTAAGCAGGGGCATTTTGTAGCTGAAATCAACGATCTGTTCTGGAGCGGAAAGGCTGATGCTGCTGGTCAGGCTGTGGCCGTATGAGTTCATCCACGGTTTTTTCCACGTCGCTTTTACGCGCGGCCCAACATCGGTGGAATAACCCACACCGGTTTCGATGGTGTTCTCAGTACGCGGTGAAACAACACCATGCAACGGTAATACTTTGGTTTCGCGAGACTTGTCGAATTCCGGCGCAACCACCACCGAATTAAACCAACCTGTCGCGGATAAACGGCGGTTTAGCTCCGCCAGGTCTTTCGACTGGTAGTAATCACCCTGTTTAAAAGGCACAAGATTTTGCAGGTACTCTTCGCGTATTTGTGAGCCTTCAAAAGTCACGGCCCCAAAACGATAACGCTCGCCGCTGTTGTAATCGATGTCCCAGAACGCCTGGCGGCGCTCAAGCGAAACGCCTAGCTGGCTTTTGAGGAATTCACTGTCGAAATAGCCCTTTCGCACCGCAATGTTGGAAAGATCTTTTTTGAAGCTGTCGTAATCGTGATGATTGAGGATAGTGCCAGGCTTTGGGCGCTCACCGAGCAACGCGATGTAGTCTTTATCGTCACGCGCTCCGCCACGGAGAATTACGTCGGTGCCGCCAATCAGCACTGGCGGGCCGGGATCGACTTTGGCAATCAATACCTGGCGTCCTTTGGCTGGTGGTGGCCGCAGGTCGAAATCAATGGTTGGCTCATAATAGCCGAGCGCTTTCAATCCATTACGGATAGCGTCATCCACACGCGCACGGAAACGCCTGTCTGGCGTAACTTCATCACTCTGGATAGTTGAAAGCTGAGCGCGAACGTTTTTTTGCAGTTCACCGCTTAGCCCTTCTACCTGTAAACGCACGTTGGCAGCGCTGGCCCACGTGCTTACCAGGCATAGGCAAGCCGAGCAAATAGTACGGAATCGTGGCACGTTTTCTCCTGAATATCCTTGTTCCCACCCCTGGAAGGAAACGTCTTTGTTACAAAACCACAACAATTGGGGTTGAAAACTGCACAATAACCCAAATAATTCTTATATGTACTGTAGTCTCATACAGAGAAGTTATTGTCTGCAATAACACGCCTCGTTACAACCGCATGGCGGTTGTTGTTAAATTTAGCCAACATCGGGAGAGCATGACTGATGAAATTATTTGAGAAAACCCATCCCGTAACGCAGTCCGAAGCGTTGCCTGGTCGCAATACCCCGATGCCAATCGCCACTTTACATGCGGTAAACGAGCATTCCATGACAAATGTACCAGATGGGATGGAGATCGCTTATTTTGCAATGGGTTGTTTTTGGGGTGTCGAGAGAATGTTCTGGAGAATTCCAGGGGTTTACAGCACCGCCGCAGGTTATGCCGGGGGCTTTACGCCTAACCCAACCTATCGCGAAGTGTGTAGCGGAATGACCGGGCACACAGAAGCGGTGCGCGTGGTTTACGACCCACAAGTGGTGAGTTACGAACAATTATTGCAAGTGTTCTGGGAAAATCACGATCCAGCCCAGGGAATGCGCCAGGGTGGTGACGTTGGCACACAATATCGCTCCGCAATTTACCCATTAACGCCAGAACAGGATGCCGCCGCCCGCGCAAGTTTTGCACGCTTTCAGGAGGCGATGACGCTCTCCGGAGACGAGCGATACATCACGACTGAAATTGCCAACGCCGGTCCGTTCTATTATGCCGAGGACGACCACCAGCAGTATCTGCACAAAAATCCATACGGCTACTGTGGTATTGGTGGTATTGGCGTTTGTTTACCACCACAGAGTTAAAGCATTTGTACAATCGGTTACCCTCGTTTCGTTTACGGGTAAATGAGGGCTGTGATATGTTATATGGTAACATTTAAACTCCAATAATGACTCCATGCAGCCCTCCCAATTTTCTGAACCAACGGAACCTTCACCGTTAACTTCTCAGGCTCGTTACTCTTTAGCGTCATCGCAGGCGAAGCTGACTGCAAGATTAGTCTTCGGATTAAGCGCGCTAATTTTTTTGATGATTGTGGTGGCGCTGATTGTCAGCATTATCGAGTCATCTTCACGCTGGACGGCTTTATTAAGCAGCCAGGCCGCAGTGCTCACCTTGCTAGCTATCGCTATCTACAATGCACAGCGAATTTGCCAGTGGCGGGCAGAAAAGTTCTCACCAGCGCTTAAATCCGAAACGGCTCCTACTGAAACAGAACCTCCCCCGACAATTTATCAACGGCTTGGCGCACTCATTCCCATCAACTTTGAACGCATCAATGCGTTACTTAAGAGTGACGGTGTCTGGTTGGCCTCGATGGCGGGATTCGTGTTATTCGTCACCCAGGCAGGCTGGGGAACTAATTATGTCTCGCTGGATGATGGCAACCTGCGCTGGGTGGCGGTCGGGATTATTGCATTGGCGATGTTTGTCACACTGGTTGCGGAGCGCCATCTGGCAGCCACTTCAAACGAAGCCTGGCCAGAAGCCAAATTCATTGCGCCGATATTACGTGTAACTCTCGCGGTACAATTGCTCTCTTTGCCCGCACTGATATTCCCGACTACAAACCTCTCATTGTTGGTCAATCTGCCTGCGATCCTTATGGTGTTGGTAGCAATTGAGTTTCTGCTGCGCGGCTTGTTCTCACTATTCACTCCACCGGGTGAAGAAGGCTGCGAACCCAAGTTCCTTGCTCAAAGCCAACTGGCAGCACAACTCGTCTGGCCGCCACGCCCGCTACTTTTTTTACAACGCGAGCTGCACCACCACTTTGGCATTGATTTACGCCAGCTTTGGGCATTCACGGTATTGCGTCGGGCGTTTTTACCTGTGCTGGCAGTCATGCTGTTTTGTGGCTGGCTGTTGACCGGGATGCAGCAAGTTTCCCCAACCCAACGCGGTATTTATGAACGCTTTGGCAAACCGGTTGCCGTGTTGCCATCGGGCCTGCATTACGGGCTGCCCTGGCCTTTTGGCCAGGTGATACTGGCGGAAAATGGCCAGGTGCATGAGTTAGCGGCCGGAGAAGAAGCCGATACACCTACGGAGCCGCTAGCGAATGCCGAAGGGAATGCACCGCAAAGCGCCGATCGCCTGTGGGATGCGATTCATAGCTTTGATAAAGCACAGATTATTGCCAGCCAGAGCGGTAACCAGCAAGGTCTGCAAATCATTAATAGCGATGTCCGTTTTATGTGGCGCGTTGGCTTAACCGATAACGCAGCACTGGCGGCAACCTATAACAGCGCGAATTTGCCAGAGTTGATTCGTAGCACTGCAAACCAGGTACTGGTGCATCAGTTTTCCTCGCTGACTCTTGAGCAGGTTTTAGGGGAACAGCGCATCGAATTAGCAAGCCAGATTAATCAGGCAGTGCAGCAAAAACTCGATGCCCTGCATAGCGGTGTGGAATTGCTCTCGACCGTCGTCGAAGCTATCCACCCTCCAGCAGGCGCTGCTGATGCCTTCCACGGTGTACAGGCCGCGCAAATTGCGGCTCAAGCGCTCGTGTCCCGGGAACGTGGGCATGCAGCAGAGCTGGCCGCCAGCGCACAAACTACGGCTACCGCACGCCAGAACCAGGCACAGATGAACGCCACCGATGTGACCAGTAAAGCGCAATCAACGGCTGTGCGTTTTGCCGCACAGAAACAAGCAGTGGCGAAATCCGGCCAGGTGTTTGTCGATGAATTATGGTTTAGCCAACTGCACCAGACTTTAGGCAAAAGCCCGTTGTTAATTATCGACCACCGTATTGGCGCGACCTCACAGCCCACTATCGACCTGCGCGAGTTTCCCTCGTTAAGCCAGGCAGCACGTAACGATGCACCTTCCAAACCGACACAGGAGTCTTCCCGTTGAGCCATTCACATCATCACGGTTGCAGTAGTGGTTGCCACCACAGCCACCATTCTGACGCTCCTGTAACTAAAGCCTGGAAGCGCATTGCTGGCGCAAGTGCACTGGTGCTCATTCTTGCCGCCGCCGCAAGCCTTGTGCAGGTTCGCTCTGGTGAGTCGCTGATTATTACTCGGTTCGGTAATCCGGTACGCGTACTGCTCAATCCAGGTCTTGCGTGGCGCCTGCCCGCACCTTTTGAAATGTCCACCGCCGTCGATCTGCGTCTGCGAACGACTTCGAGCGGCTTGCAGGATGTGGGCACGCGGGATGGGCTGCGCATCATTGTGCAGTCATATGCGGTCTGGCAGGTTGATAGTACCCCTGAGCATGTGCAGCGCTTTATGCGCGCGGTACAAAATCAGCCTGATGAAGCGGCACGGCAAATTCGTGCTTATCTCGGCTCGACACTCGAAACCACCGCGAGCGGCTTTACGCTCTCTCAACTGGTCAATACGGACAGCAAACAAGTGCAGTTAAACCAGTTTGAATCGCATCTGCAGGCGCAAATCAGCCAGCCATTATTGGAAAGCTATGGTATTCGGTTGGTGCAGGTTGGAACCGAACGCCTGACCCTGCCCGCGGTGACGCTTAGCGCCACAGTCGACAGGATGCGTGCCGAGCGTGAAACCATTGCGACTGAACGCACTGCTGAAGGCAAACGCGCCGCGGCTGAAATTCGCTCGGCGGCAGAGCGTGATGCTCGCATTGTGGAGGCGACAGCACAGGTTCAGGCTGCAGATATCGAAGCACAGTCTCAGGCGCAAGCCGCCGAAATTTATGGCAAGGCTTATGCCAGTTCACCTCAGCTATACAGCCTGTTACGCCAGCTTGATGCGCTCAGCGGCGTGGTTAATTCCAGCACCCGTCTGGTGTTACGCACTGATGCCGCACCGTTCCGTCTGCTGGTAGAAGGGCCAAAGCTGGATACAACTCATGAGTGAGCATCACAAAAATAAACCTGCGGGCCCGTGGACACAGTCAATACGCCTCGCCTTTTACGCACTGTATGCACTGACACTGCTGGCAGCAGCGTCGTGGTTGTTGTCGAATATTCGCCAGATACCCGCAGACAGCCGCGCCGTGGTACTGCACTTCGGTGCACAGCAGCGAATTGCCGAATCGGGTTTATTGCTCACCTGGCCGAAGCCGATTAACGATGTGGTGATGGTTCCGGCACCTGACCGCGTGATTGAACACCACGTTACGGCGCTATTACGCTCGAATGATGCGCTGCATGCAGATGCTCGTGGCGATAACAGCAGCGATGCACTGGCGGGTTCCGGCTATCTGCTTACTGGTGACTCAGGCGTGGTGCAGTTAGATATCAGCGTGTTTTACCGTGTCGTCGCGCCAATGGCGTATGTATTGCAGGGCGAACATGTGATTCCGGCTCTCGATCGACTGGTTGAGCGTGCTGCCGTTGCGGTATGCGCCGCGCGCGATCTGGATACTATTCTTGTCGCCCGCCCGGAAATGGTCAGTGGCGATTTAAATGTTGCCCAGCAACGCGAACGCCTGCGGGCCGATGTTCAGCACAACGTCGAGCAAAATTTGCAGCGCCTGGCACAATCAGGCAGTGACCTGGGGATTACGCTTGAGCGGGTTACTGTGCAATCCACTTTGCCGGAAACCACAGTCACCGCATTCAATGCGGTATTAACTGCCAGCCAGCAAGCGTCACAGGCAATAGCCACCGCCAATACCGACGCCTCTTTAATTCGCCAGAAATCCACCCAGCTTGCCGACCAGACACGCCAGACGGCTCAGGCACAGGCCCGCGAACGAGTGGCGAAAGCTCAGTCCGACACGGCAATGGTGAATCGTCTGGCCAACAGCCCGCACGACCCCGACTTATTAGCGCGAGTTTACCGCGAACGCATTGCGGCGATTCTGGCGCAAGCTGAATCCGTCATTACCGTCTCTCCAAAAGATGATGCGAATTTGATTCTGCAAGCTGCTGGGCAAAAGGAACCTTCGAAACCATGAGTACCCACACTGTTAACCCCGGTGGCGCACTGAGCCATCAGGAACAACGGCAGATTACCCGCCAGTTGATACTGGCATTGATCGCCAGCGGCACATTAATTCTTGGTTTGCTATGGCGTGGTCTGGCACCCGATCAAGTTGCGGTAGCCGATATCTTACTGGGTGCTGCATCGCTGATGGTCGGCATTCCGGTATTGCGCCACGCCTTTTACAGCCTGCGTTACCCGAGCTTGCATGGCATTACCGATCAACTGGTTGCGCTAGCGCTAATTGGCTCGTGGGCGACCGGGGATTTACTTACTGCCGCATTGCTACCGCTAATTATGATCGTCGGCCATATCCTCGAAGAGCGCAGTATGATTGGTTCGCAAGAAGCGATTGAAGCGCTCAGCAAATTGACCCACAGCCGGGCGCGTCGCTTTGATGCAGACGGCAATCTGCATGAAATTGACAACCATGAACTGGTGGCTGGTGACATCGTCGAAGTGCGCGCAGGCGACCGGTTACCTGCTGACGGGCGTGTACTGGAAGGGACGGCAAGCCTGGATACCGCACCGATCACGGGTGAATCCGTACCACTGGAAGTGAAACCGGGCATGAATGTTTACGGTGGTGCAATCAATCTTGATGGGCGGCTGCGAATTGAAGTGACGCACATCGGCGAAACCTCAACACTCGGTCGCGTGGTGGCATTGATGCAAAGTGCCGAGCAAGCCAGCCCGCCGATTACCCGCCTGCTTGAACGCCACGCGGCGCGTTATCTGCTGCTGGTTTTATTGGTTGCCGCCAGCACCTGGTTTTTGACGCAAAACGACCAGGCCATGTTGGCGGTACTGGTCGCCGCCTGTCCTTGTGCGCTAGTGCTTTCCGCGCCTGCAACATCTATTGCCGGGCTAACCGTTGCCGCACGTCACGGTATTTTGATTCGCGGCGCGGCCTTCCTCGAAGAGTTAGCCGAACTGAATGCGGTGATTATCGATAAAACCGGCACGCTCACACACGGCAAGCTGCAACTTCATGAACTGATTCCCGAAGCGGGAGAATCGCCGGAAGCTCTGTCTGCACTGGCGGCGAGCCTTGGTGCCACCAGTAACCACCCGGTCAGCCGGGCGCTGGTCAATATTGCCCCGCAAAACACATGGCCGCAGCTTGAAAATGTGCATGAACACCAGGGTTTGGGTATTTCTGCCACTACAGCAGCGGGCGAGGCTTATCTCGGCCGACATGAGCTGTTAAAAACTCAGGTCGCTGATTTACCGGAAGAACCACCACATGACGGGCCGATAGTTGGGCTGGTACTAGGGGGGCTTTTCCGTGGCTGGATTTTACTGGCCGATAGCCTACGCGACGAAGCGGCCAGTGCAATGGCGGAGCTACGTGATCTTGGGCTTAACCATCAACTATTACTGACCGGCGACCGCGAAGCCGTGGCACAACGCATCGCAAAGAACGTAGGGATTAACGACGTTATAGCCGGGGCATTACCTGCAGACAAACTCCACCAGGTCAGTGCGCAAATCGACAATGGCTTCAGGCCAATGGTAGTCGGCGATGGCATCAACGATTCCCTGGCAATTAAAGCGGGTGTGGTTGGCGTTGCGATGGGTGCAGGTGGCTCGGATATCGCCATGGCATCAGCGGATATTGTATTAATTGGTGGGGACTTACGCCGTCTTGGAACCTGCGTGCGTTTAAGCCGCCTGTGCCGTCGCACCTTACAGATGAACGTGCTGATTGGGCTGGGTTGGACGCTGGTGATTGTCGTCGCCGCCGCATTTGGCTGGCTGGGAGCCTCCGGTGCCGTAATTGCCGCCCTATTGCACAATCTGAGCACACTGCTGGTGCTGGGCAACGCCGGGCGATTGTTAAGGTTTGAAGAAAAACTGGGTGGGTGATGGAAATCTACTCAATCCGCTAAAAAACAAAACGCCTGATAGGTTTATCGGGCGTTTATGCTTGAAAAGTGCCAACTCATCTTAGGAATGGCCGAAAGGGAAAAGACGAACCCCCGCGGCTCGTGACACAGCAACGAGTGTAGAAATTGTCGGATTTCCTGTTGGGGACAGTGAACGATACAAATTTACACGGGAAAGCCCAGATTTAGCGGCTATTTCACCTATACCACCCCGAGCTTCAACAATACGTCGCAAAGCAACAAGGAAAGCCGCCACACCACCCTCCTCGTTTATTTCTTCCAGTGCAGTTTGTAGGTAAATTTCCGCATAGTCAGGATTTTCACGGATGATGTCGATAACGGCACTGTCATGGTCAGCTGCCTTTATAACAGCCCCTTTATTGGTTTTAGTCGTCATACAGCTACCTCGTTTTATAATCCTGTAAATATTTTACTGCTAAATTGAGATCTGTTTTTTGGGTGCTCTTATCGCCCCCCACTAACAACAGAATGATTTCATTCTTTTCGAGAGCGTAATACACGCGATAGCCTGGCCCGTAATCCACCCGGAGTTCCCACACACCATCCCGTTCAAACTTATGGTCACCAAAATTTCCTGCACTTGCGCGGTCTATACGAGCATCAATCCTTGCGACGGCACGTAAGTCTTTTTTGATGAGCTTATTTATCCAGTCGGAGTAAGGGACGTGACCCGTTTTGTCGACATATCGCTTCGTTGTGTAAGCCATTCATTCAATCCTTTGAATTTCTTAACTGTAGAAAGTGTACCTTATAAGATACAAAAGGAAAATTGATGGAATAAACTAAATAACCCAATAAAAGCAGCCCAAATTATGCCCTCTGGCAGCCCCATGCACCCTTACGCTATACTACCCGTTGAAATTGCTGGCCCAACCTCCACGGACTGGCAGTCAAAATGTACTAACCCTTAGATTTTCAACTTTCCTTCCGAGGCTCTGGCTCTAAGCCGGATAAACTATGTTAAACAGTATTTTATTAATACTTCTTCTTATTTCCGTCAGTGCATTCTTCTCAATTTCGGAGATCTCACTGGCTGCTTCCCGCAAGATAAAACTCAAGCTGCTGGCTGATGATGGCAACCTTAACGCGCAACGCGTACTGAAAATGCAGGAAAGTCCTGGCATGTTCTTTACCGTAGTGCAGATTGGCCTGAACGCGGTTGCGATTCTCGGCGGTATCGTCGGCGATGCGGCATTTTCCCCGGCATTTAAAGTGCTTCTGGAGCGCTTCTTCTCGCCAGAAATGGCTGACCAACTGAGCTTTATCATCTCCTTTACCCTGGTCACCAGCTTGTTCATTCTGTTTGCAGACCTCACCCCGAAACGCATCGGTATGATTTCGCCTGAATCTGTTGCTTTGCGAATCATCAACCCGATGCGCTTCTGTCTGTTTATCTTCCGCCCGCTGGTATGGTTCTTTAACGGCCTGGCAAACGTTATTTTCCGCATTTTCAAATTGCCGATGGTGCGTAATGACGACATCACCTCTGACGATGTTTACGCCGTGTTTGAAGCCGGTGCGCTGGCTGGCGTGTTGCGTAAGCAAGAACATGAGCTGATTGAAAACGTGTTTGAGCTCGAATCACGTACGGTGCCCTCGTCAATGACCTCACGCGAAAACGTCATCTGGTTTGATTTGCATGAAGATGAGCAAAGCCTGAAGAATAAAATTGCCGAGCACCCGCACTCCAAGTTCCTGGTGTGTAATGGTGATATCGACCATATCGTTGGCTACGTTGATTCCAAAGAACTGCTGAACCGCGTACTGGGCAACCAGAGCATGGCGCTTAACAGCGGTGTGCATCTACGTAATACGTTGATTGTGCCGGATACGTTAACGCTCTCCGAAGCGCTGGAAAGCTTCAAAACTGCCGGTGAAGACTTCGCGGTTATCATGAACGAATATGCGCTGGTGGTAGGCATTATCACGCTGAACGACGTAATGACGACGCTGATGGGTGACCTGGTCGGCCAGGGTATGGAAGAACAAATCGTTGCCCGTGACGAGAACTCATGGCTGGTTGAAGGCGGTACGCCGATTGACGACGTAATGCGTGTGCTGGATATCGACGAGTTCCCGCAGAATGGCAATTACGAAACCATCGGCGGCTTTATGATGTTTATGCTGCGAAAAATCCCGAAACGCACCGACTCGGTGAAGTTCTCCGGGTATAAGTTCGAGGTAGTGGATATCGATAACTACCGCATCGACCAATTGCTGGTGACGCGTATCGACAATAAGCCGACACCGTTGACGCCAAAACTGCCTGATGCTGAAGATCAGAACGCAGCGTAATTCCCAAAACTCAGAAACACTAACGGCACCCTTGGGTGCCGTTTTTGGTACTTCTTTTGGCCTTACGCCAATTCCGCCTGCATATGTTTTACCTGGCGGTTTACTTCAGACATAACAGATAGATGCTGCTTATCTTTCACTTTTGGGATAAGAATCTTGCCCTTATCAAATTCAAAAGCGCCAACGTCCTTGATGTATAACCGTCCACGGAACAGGATTTTCACGTACTTCGCCACCTGAAGCGGGTTGTACCGTTGGAAAATTTTCATTCTTCTTCTCTCCTGCAGTGTTAACACCCCTGCGGTTCCACATTTGGTCCGACAAAACGAGGCGAAAAATTTGGTGCCTGGAAACTATAGTCCATATACAAACCGACACCTAGTTTGCACAATCTTATTTACCGTATGATTACAATTTCTCAGAATATTCTTTGTAATTGTAAACAAAACTCAGTCTAAGCCTTCAAAAAACAGGGATATGTGCGGTCGCCCGCAAACTGGCATTGTTGTTGCGGGACAGATGGCTATTCAGCACATATGCTTAAAACGTCACGACGAAGTGGTCGGATCACCTGCAAACTTTTCACAAATAATAAGATAGGAGTTCTCATGTCCCTACGTAAAACCCTTGCGCTTGCCCTGCTGCTACTGCCACTTGCGGCATCGGCACATAACTTTGAGAAAAATCAGCGAGTCTCGCCTATTGGTATTACGGATAAAGGCGAGTTGATGCTCGACAATGATAAGTTTAGCTATAAAAACTGGAATAGCGCGCAGCTAGTGGGAAAAGTGCGAGTGCTGCAGCATATTGCTGGCCGCACGAGCGCAAAAGAGAAGAACGCCGGGCTGATTGAAGCGATTAAGGCAGCCAAACTCCCGCATGACCGCTACCAGACAACGACTATCGTGAACACGGATGACGCGATTATGGGTACCGGAATGTTTGTGCGCAGCAGCCTTGAGAGCAATAAAAAGCAGTATCCGTGGTCGCAATTTATTGTCGATAGCAACGGCGTGGCGAAGAGTGCCTGGCAGTTGGAAGAAGCCAGTTCAGCGATTGTGGTGCTGGATAAACAAGGCCGCGTGCAGTTTGCTAAAGATGGTCCACTGACGCAGGAAGAAGTGCAGCAGGTCATGAGCCTGCTGCGCGAACTGTTGAGTAAATAGTTGTTTAGTAAATAGAAACGCGGAAACCTGGGTTTAAGAATGACTCGCGCGGGGTATAGTCGAGAGACTTGCCCTGCCAGTCATGAACGTGAGCACCAGCCGCGGCCGCCACAGCATGGCCTGCTGCCGTGTCCCAAATGTTAGTTGGCCCGAAGCGTGGATAGAGCTGTGCCTGCCCCTCCGCCACCAGGCAAAACTTCAGCGATGAGCCGATAGACGTGGTCTGGTGTTCACCCAACTGGTGAAGATACTCTTTGAGTTCATCATCGCCATGTGAACGGCTTATCACCACCAGAGGTGGGCGAGCATCACGCACGTGGATTTGGTTACGCACACCGTTTTCTTCTTTCCAGGCTTTGCCTTCTGCCGCGCTGTACATCACGTTCAGCACTGGCGCATACACTACGCCCAGCACCGCTTTGCCTTTTTCGATAAGCGCGATGTTGACCGTGAATTCCCCATTACGCTTCAGAAACTCTTTGGTGCCGTCCAGCGGGTCCACAAGCCAGTAACGCCCCCAATTCTGACGGGTTTCCCAGGTCTGCGGATCTTCTTCTGAGAGTACCGGAATCTCCGGCGTCAGTGTTTGCAGCCCTTGCAGGATAATGGTGTGAGCTGCGATATCCGCCGCAGTTACGGGTGAATCATCGGATTTTTGGGTCGCCTCTAGCGGCTTTTGCCCGTCATACACCTGCATGATGGCAGCTCCAGCCTCCCGAGCCAGTTGGCAAATTTTATCTAGCATTCTCCACCTCATGTTGTGTCGTGCGATTAACCTGTTGTTTTACTTATATCTCATCACGCCTGGTTGCGCTATCTGTGAACCCATTCCGGTTTACTACGCCCTTTTTCTGGCACACTTCACAAATCTGTAAGCAACAACGTTTATATACATAGCCTTTTGCGGCCTATCTCTAAAAAGGACCTTTTATCATGATCAAGTTTAGCGCAACGATGCTGGCCATGCTGGTTGCTACCGGCGCTCATGCGGCAACCGTTGACCTCCGTATCCTTGAAACCAGCGATCTCCATAGCAATATGATGGATTTCGATTACTACAAAGATACCTCCACGGAAAAATTTGGACTGGTGCGTACGGCAAGTTTAATCAACGCCGCGCGCGGTGAAACGGTAAACAGCGTACTGGTCGATAACGGAGACCTGATTCAGGGCAGCCCGCTGGGCGATTACATGGCGGCAAAAGGCCTCAAAAAAGGCGATATCCACCCGGTTTATAAGGCGCTCAATACGTTGGATTACGCCGTGGGCAACCTGGGCAACCACGAATTTAACTACGGCCTCGATTACCTGCATATGGCGCTATCGGGGGCCAAATTCCCGTATGTGAATGCCAACATTATTGATGCCAAAACCAATAAGCCACTGTTCACACCTTACGTGATTAAAGAAACCGTGGTGAAAGACAAAGACGGCAAAGAGCAGACGCTGCGCATCGGTTATATCGGTTTTGTACCACCACAAATCATGACGTGGGATAAAACTAATCTGGAAGGCAAAGTGACGGTGCAGGATATTACCGAAACGGCCCGCCATTATGTGCCTGAAATGCGCAAACAAGGGGCGGATTTAGTGGTGGTTATCGCCCACTCCGGCCTGTCGAGCGACCCATATCATGCGATGGCTGAGAACTCGGTTTATTACCTCAGCGAAGTGCCAGGCGTGGATGCCATTCTGTTTGGCCACGCGCACGCCGTATTCCCAGGCAAAGACTTTGCCAATATCAAAGGTGTTGACCTCGAAAAAGGGACGCTTAACGGTATTCCGGCGGTGATGCCTGGCATGTGGGGCGACCATCTTGGCGTGGTTGATTTAGTGCTGAACAACGATAGTGGCGCATGGAAAGTTACCAGCAGCAAAGCGCAAGCGCGCCCAATTTATGACAGCGTGGCGAAGAAAGCCCTGGTGCCGGAAGATGCCAAACTGGTGGAAGTGATGAAGCACGATCACGACGCCACGCGCGAGTTTGTCAGCAAGCCAATCGGCAAATCTTCCGACAATATGTACAGCTACCTGGCGCTGGTGCAGGACGACCCAACGGTGCAGGTGGTGAATAACGCCCAACTCGCCTACGTTGAAAAATACATTCAGGGCGATCCGGACCTGGCGAACCTGCCGGTACTTTCCGCTGCCGCACCGTTTAAAGTTGGTGGGCGTAAGAATGACCCGGCCAGTTTTGTCGAAGTGGAAAAAGGCCAGTTAACCTTCCGTAACGCCGCAGATTTGTATCTCTACCCGAACACATTGGTGGTAGTGAAAGCCACGGGCAAAGAGGTTAAAGAATGGCTGGAATGTTCCGCCGGGCAGTTTAACCAGATTGATGTGAACAGCACGAAACCGCAGTCACTGATCAACTGGGACGGTTTCCGCACCTATAACTTTGATGTTATCGACGGCGTGGATTACCAGATTGATGTGTCACAACCTGCGCGTTACGACGGCGAATGCCAGATGGTGAACCCGAAAGCTGAGCGTATCAAAGGGCTGACGTTCAAAGGTAAGCCAATCGACCCGAACGCGACTTTCCTGGTGGCAACCAATAACTATCGCGCTTACGGCGGCAAGTTTGCCGGAACAGGCGACAGCCATATCGCTTTCGCGTCACCAGATGAAAACCGCTCGGTGCTGGCGAACTGGATTACGGCAAGCAAAGAGATCCACCCAGCTGCTGATAACAACTGGCGTCTCGCGCCAATCCACAGCAATCAGAAATTAGATATTCGCTTTGAAACCTCTCCGGGTGACAAAGCGGCGACCTTTATCAAAGAGAAAGGCCAGTATCCGATGAAGAATGTGGGTAATGACGAGATTGGGTTTGCGATTTATCAGCTGGATTTAAGTAAGTAACAGTTAGATAACCAATAGATTTCGAGTGGCAGGAAGGCGGCAATTGAGCGAGTTCCTGGGAGCTTGCACGAGCAAGTGACCGGGTGAGCGAATGCAGCCAACGCATCTGCCGCTTGAAAGATGAAGGTTATCAGGCGTCTCGCTCACTGCGGGACGCCATTACTCTCGGCAAATTCCCTTCAATCCAATCGGCTAGCTCCGCCACTTTCTCGGCCACTTCAAAACCCAACGGCGTCAGGCTGTATTCCACATGCGGCGGCACAACCGGGTAGGATTTTCGATTTACAAAACCGTCGGCCTCAAGCCATTGCAGCGTTTGCGCGAGCATTTTTTCACTCACACCGCCCATCTTGCGGCGCAGGTCGCTGAAACGATGAGTCCCACCCTGCAAGGCCACCAGAATCAACACGCCCCAGCGGCTGGTGACGTGCTTTAACACATCGCGCGACGGGCACTGCTCAGCAAATAAATTGCCATCACGCATTTGCTCAGTTAACGACAGCGGACGGATTTCAATCTCACTCATTTCATACTTACCTTTTTGTGCGTACTTACTTTAAGTTAGTGCTGGTGATAGTGTGGCACAACTTAACCAGAACACCCACAGGAGATTTATCATGATCGCGATTACCGGCGCTTCCGGCCAACTGGGCCAACTCGTTGTTGAAGAATTACTGAATACCGTTGCGGCTAACCAATTGGTTGCCATCGTGCGTAACCCGGCAAAAATTCAATCATTTGCTAACCGTGGCGTTCAGGTACGAGCTGCCAGCTATGAAGATAAAGCGGCTTTGGTGCAAGCGCTGAATGGCGTGGAAAAACTGCTGCTTATCTCTTCAAGTGAAGTGGGCCAGCGTGCAGTTCAGCATCGCAATGTGATTGATGCAGCCAAAGAAGCAGGCGTGAAACTGATTGCCTACACAAGCCTGTTGCATGCAGACTCCTCGCCGCTGAGCCTTGCCGATGAACATATCGCCACCGAAGAAATGCTAAAACAATCCGGCATTCCATTCGTACTGCTGCGCAACGGCTGGTATACCGAAAACTATCTCGCCAGCGTACCGCCTGCTCTGCAACACGGCGTATTTATTGGTAGCACTGGCGAAGGCAAAATCGCTGCGGCAGCACGTGCTGATTACGCAGCCGCCGCCGCTAAAGTCATGACTCTGGATAACCAGGCTGGCAAGGTTTACGAACTAGCGGGCGACCACGGCTGGACGCTGTCTGAGCTGACTGCTGAGTTGGCCAAACAGAGCGGAAAAACCGTGGTGTATCAGAACTTGCCGGAAGCTGATTTTAAAGCAGCATTGCTCGGTGCTGGCCTGCCAGAAGGGCTAGCAGCAATGTTGGCAAACTCTGACGTTGGCGCATCCAAAGGTGGTCTGTTTGATGATAGCCACCAGCTAAGCACCCTGATTGGCCGCCCAACCACTCCGCTTGCAGAGAGCCTGCGCGCGGCGCTGTAAATGTTAACTTTCCGTTAAAGAAGGACATCCCTATACTTACGGGGTGTCCATACGGAGATTAGCGTGCAAGGCGTTCCTGAACTGTTCAACGATGAAAAAGACATTGCTCAATTCCGGCATTTACCACAACTGCCCGGCGTTGAGCTTTATCACGCCCATATCTCGCGTTACGCCTTTGAACCGCACACTCACGAAGCTTTCGGTATTGGCACGGTGACGCGAGGCGCAGAACGCTTTCGCTATCGTGGTGTTCAACATGTTGCCGCGCAGGATTCGCTGGTGCTGATGAACCCGGATGAATTGCACACCGGCGAAGCCGCCACGGAAGACGGCTGGCAGTACCGCATGATTTATCTCGAGCCGGAACTGCTTGAAAGCGTGACCGGATCGCGCAACTGGTCGTTTAGCGATGTGGTTAAACACGATCCGCTGCGTGCAGGTTGTATTTCACAATTAATTAATGGCTTGTGGAGCGAAAGCGATTCGCTGACCCAGCAAGGTTTGTTGCTGAATCTTATCGAAACTTTCCAGCCTTACGCTCAACATCAGGCTGGCGGAACGCCAGAGTCCGCGCACCGCTTTGAACAAATTCGGGACTATCTGCACGATAACTATATGCAACCGGTAACGCTTGATGAGCTCGCTGCCGTGGTTTCGCTTAGCCCTTATCATTTTCAACGCATGTTCAAAGCACACTTCCACGTCACCCCCCATCAGATGCTAATGGCGATCCGTCTTTGGCACGCTAAGCGATTACTAACCAGTGGGATGCCTGCCGCGCAAGTGGCCGCTGCCAGCGGATTAACCGATCAGGCACATCTGACTCGCGCCTTTTCCCAGCGTTATGGCATCACGCCCGTTCGCTATCAAAAACAGGTCACCCGTTAGCTAAACCGCAAGCTGGTACAATATTTTTGATCCCGCCACACCTACACTCATTCCAAAGACATTATTGGATATAGAAGATGTTAACTGGAGTGCTGTACGCCCTGCTCGCAGGGTTGATGTGGGGGCTGATTTTCGTCGGACCGTTGATTGTTCCTGATTACCCGGCTGCCATGCAGTCGACCGGGCGTTATCTGGCGCTGGGCTTTATTGCGCTGCCGCTGGCCTGGTTTGGCCGCCAGCGCTTGCGCCAACTGACACGTTCGGATTGGTTTACCGCGCTGAAGCTTTCTACCGTCGGCAATCTCATTTATTACGTGTGTCTCGCGAGCGCCATTCAGCGTACCGGCGCGCCGATTTCGACCATGATTATCGGCACGCTGCCGGTGGTGATTCCAGTATTCGCCAACCTGCTTTACAGCAAACGTGACGGCAAACTACCGTGGCGTCGACTTGCGCCTGCACTGGTGATTATCGCCCTGGGTCTTGTGATGGTAAATACTGCAGAGTTACGCACCGGGCAGCTTGATTTCAGCTGGTGGCGATATATCAGCGGCATCAGCCTGGCGTTTATTTCAGTCGCCTGTTGGGCGTGGTATGCGCTGCGTAACGCCTGTTGGCTGCGCGAAAACCCGGATAAAAATCCGCTGATGTGGGCGACGGCGCAGGGACTGGCGATTCTGCCCTTTTCACTGATCGGGTACATCGCCGTCTGCCTGTGGATGTCGCGCACCAACACTGATTTCACCCTACCCTTTGGCCCGCGCCCGGAAGTGTTTTTAACACTGATGTTAGCCATCGCACTGTTCTGTTCATGGCTTGGAGCCTTGTGTTGGAACATCGCCAGCCAACGTTTACCAACCGTAATCGTCGGCCCGCTGATTGTCTTTGAAACGCTCGCAGGCCTGGCTTACACCTTTATGCTGCGCCATAGCTGGCCACCTCTGCTGACATTGCTGGGGATTGTTTGCCTGGTGATTGGCGTGGTAATGGCTGTGTTGACCAAACCGCAGAAAAACACGCTCGCTGAAGTGGTTGTCGTGACGGACAAATAGCGCCTTACCTCGAAATAGTCATAGCGCCAGATTAAAGATGTATTTAATATGCATCTTATATTATCGACAACGAGGTATCTGCTCATGGCTTTTCGCGATCAAGCTTTAGGTGAACTGGCTTTAACTATTCCGCGCGCTTCGGCGCTGTTCCGTAAATTGGATCTCGATTTCTGCTGTGGTGGTAAACAGACGCTTGAGCGTGCCGCAACGCGCAAAGAGTTGGATCTCGAGGCGATCGAAGCCGAGCTTGCTGCTCTTGCTGAAGAACCCACTGAGAAAGAGTGGCGCACGGCACCGCTGGCGGAAATCATCGACCACATTCTGGTGCGCTACCATGACCGCCACCGCGAACAACTGCCAGAGCTGATTCTTCAGGCCACCAAAGTTGAGCGCGTGCATGCCGATAAGCCTAACGTACCGAAGGGGCTGGCGAAGTATCTCACCATGCTGCATCAGGAACTCAGCAGCCATATGATGAAAGAAGAACAGATCCTGTTCCCTTTGATCAAGCAAGGCATGGGTTCACGGGCGACTGGCCCAATTAGTGTGATGGAAAGTGAGCATGATGAAGCGGGTGAATTGCTGGAAGTTATTAAGCACACCACCAATAACGTGACGCCGCCACCAGAAGCCTGCACGACCTGGAAAGCGATGTATAACGGAATTAATGAGTTGATTGACGATCTGATGAATCACATCAGTCTTGAGAATAACGTGCTGTTCCCACGGGCTTTGGCTGGGGAATAAAGGTTAATCCCCCTCACCTGTGGCGAGGGGGGTTATGATTACTTACGCATTGCCGCGATGCGCTTCTTGCCGATAAACATCCAGCACACACCTAACAACACAAACCACAATGGCGTCACGATCAGTGCCTGGCGGGTATCAGTTTCCAGCGTCAACAGCACAATCACAAACACGAAGAACGCCATACACATCCAGCACATAAACTTGCCGAGCGGCATTTTGTAGATCGATTTCTCGTGCAAATGTGGGCGCTGTTTGCGGTACACCAGGTACGAGCAAAGAATAATCGTCCAGACGAACATAAACAGAATCGCCGACACGGTAGTTATCATGGTGAACGCCGCAATCACGTTCGGGTTCACGTAAAGCATCACCACGCCACCCAGCAGGCAAATACAGGAGAAGGTCAAGCCCTTCGCCGGAACTGCGCGCTTAGAGAGTTTGGCGAATGCTTTCGGTGCCATACCATCTTGTGCCAGGCCAAACAGCATACGGCTGGTTGAGAACACACCGCTGTTGGCAGAAGAAGCCGCAGAGGTCAGCACCACAAAGTTGATGATACTCGCGGCGGCAGGCAGGCCCACCAACACAAACAGTTCAACGAACGGGCTCTTATCCGCGACGACGGAACGCCATGGCGTCACCGACATAATCACGATCAGCGCAAACACGTAGAACATGATGATACGGATCGGAATCGAGTTGATGGCGCGTGGCAGAGATTTTTCCGGGTCTTTGGTTTCTGCTGCCGTCGTTCCCACCAGCTCAATACCCACAAACGCAAATACCGCTATCTGGAAGCCTGCGAAGAATCCGCTGATGCCTTTCGGGAACCATCCGCCGTCATTCCACAAGTTGTTGATGGAAGCCTCTACGCCAGACGGGGAATGGAAGTTGGTTAAAATCATCACCAGGCCGATAACGATTAGCGCAACGATGGCGACAATTTTAATCATCGCAAACCAGAACTCCATTTCGCCGAACATTTTCACCGTGGCGAGGTTCAGGCTCAGCAGCAAAACAATCACCGCGAGCGACGCCACCCAGTCCGATAAGCCGGGGAACCAGAACTGTGCGTAGGCTGTTATCGCCACGACGTCCGCCATGCCGGTGACCACCCAGCAAAACCAGTAAGTCCAGCCGGTAAAATACCCCGCCCACGGGCCGAGTAAGTCCGCTGCAAAATCGCTAAATGACTTGTATTCGAGGTTTGAAAGCAGCAGCTCGCCCATCGCGCGCATCACGAAGAACAGCATAAAGCCGATAATCATGTATACGAAGATGATGGATGGACCTGCGAGGCTAATCGTTTTACCGGAGCCCATAAACAGGCCGGTTCCGATGGCGCCACCGATGGCAATAAGCTGAATATGGCGGTTGGTTAAATTACGCCGCAGAGACTGTTCTGACGGCTCTTCAGCAACGTCAGAAACCTTTATCTGATCTACCATGTTGTATTTTTCCTGTACCTGTCTGTTGTGTTCAGGCTCTACCGGCCTTTATAAATATTAAAATAGTGAGGATGTGATGTTGTTGTTCCGGGGAACTCAAAGATAGTAGGGAAGAATTGGCAGGATGAATACTAAGAAAGAAATTATTTGTTAATTTAATGTTTGTTTTGAGTGCAAAATCACGACTATAAAGTGAGCGACCTCACAGAAACACTCAGGAAGGTAGCGTTTACCAGATAAAATCACGCTAATTTTGTTAACCACCAAATAAAAACCCCGCCGAAGCGGGGTCGTTCGAACGCTTACAGAATTTCCAGCAGTTCAACTTCAAAAACCAGAGTGCTGTACGGAGGAATTGACGCACCCGCGCCACGCTCACCGTAAGCCAGGTTATGAGGAATAGTCAGTTCCCACTTTGAGCCAACTGGCATCAGAGTCAGAGCTTCAATCCAGCCTGCGATAACGCCGCTAACCGGGAATTCAGCTGGTTCGCCACGTTGTACGGAGCTGTCGAACACAGTGCCATCAACCAGTTTGCCGGTGTAATGCACGCGAACGTGATCTTTACGCGCTGGGATTGGACCAGTACCTTGAGTCAGAACACGGAATTGCAGGCCAGATTCGGTGCTGCTCACGCCGTCTTTCTTCAGGTTTTCTTCGAGGAATTTCACGCCTTCAACAGCCAGTTCTTTCTGGCGTTCCTGGCGAACGGCGTCGGCACGTTCGTGAACTTCACGCAGTGCGCGATGAACTACATCAACCGGAACTGCCGGGGCATTCCCTTCCAGCGCATCACGCAGACCAGCCACCAGTGCTTCTGGCAGCAGGCCTTGCAGACCAGATTCACTCAGTTGTTGACCTACCTGTAAACCAATACCGTAACTTGCTTGCGCTTCGACGCTGTCAAAAGAAGGGGTCGTCATGGGATTTCCTTTAATGGTATTTAAAAGCAAGCCCGCAGCATAGCAGCGTCAACCTGACGGGTAAAATGCAAAAGCGGCAAAGGTGACAAATGCAGGCGAAACAGGAACAATGGTTTAAGTGAGCGTGAAATTGCGGTTGAGAATCACGTTACGCGGGATTATTCAGCGCATCAAACAGTTAGCGTTCTATAATGGAGTGGGTAAATGTACAGAGCACGTTGTGTGGAAATGAGGAGTGTTGCCGATGCGATTCGCTGTTAAACCCTGGCTTGCGCGGATTTGGCATGCACCCGACAATTTCCGGTTGATGGATCCACTGCCGGTGATGCACCGCCGTGGCATTATTATTGCGGCGATCGTGGTTGTACTCGGCTTCCTGTGGCCTACACCTGATGCCCCTACTGTGCCAGTTACGCGCGATGCTCAACTTTCTATTGAGTCACAATCCCCAATTCGTGCCCACTTAGTCAACCCGCCAGAGAACTCAGCTCCTGTCGAACCGTCACGTGTTGAAGAGCAACCACAGGCAGAAACGCAAGCGCCTGTGCCGCATGAGAATAACGATATTGACCAGCAATGGCGTTCTTACCGCGTAGAGTCCGGGCAAACTATGGCGCAGCTGTTCCGCGATCATAATTTACCGCCCGCTGATGTTTATTCGATGGCGCAGGTAGAAGGTAGCAACAAACCACTGAGTACTTTGCAAACCGGGCAGATGGTGCAGATTCGCCAGAATGCAAATGGTGTAGTGACGGGGCTGACAATTGATATTGGCAACGATCAGCAAGTGCTATTTACACGTCAGCCTGATGGCAGTTTTGTACGGGCGCGCTAATTTTTTAGCCGGTTCAGAAATGCAAAACGCCGGCACGAGGCCGGCGTCTTTACGTGTGAATCAGCGTAAATTACGCTTCAGCAACAACGTTTACAATCAGTTTAGCGAATACATCGCTGTGAACCTGGAAGTCCACTTCGTGCTCACCAGTGGTACGCAGAACACCGTTCGGTAAACGAACTTCGCTCTTAGCCACTTCAACGCCAGCTGCAGTTACTGCATCAGCGATGTCGCGGGTACCAATGGAACCGAACAGTTTACCTTCGTCGCCAGCTTTAGACGCGATAGTAACAGTTTCGAGTGCGTTGATCTTCGCAGCGCGAGCTTCAGCAGCAGTCAGAACGTCAGCTAATTTAGCTTCCAGTTCTGCACGGCGTGCTTCGAAGAATTCAACGTTTTTCTTGGTAGCAGGAACAGCTTTACCCTGTGGTACCAGGAAGTTACGAGCATAGCCCGCTTTAACGTTAACCTGATCACCCAGGCTACCCAGGTTTGCTACTTTATCAAGCAGAATAACTTGCATTACCTTATCCTCTCAAAGTCGTTAATGGACAGTGGCCGATTACTGATGACGATCAGTATATGGCAACAAAGAAAGGTAACGAGCGCGCTTGATGCAGCGAGCCAACTGACGCTGGTATTTTGCACGAGTACCGGTAATACGGCTCGGGACAATTTTACCACTTTCAGTGATGTAGTTTTTCAGTGTAGCGATATCTTTATAATCAATCTCTACAACGCCTTCCGCGGTGAAACGGCAGAACTTGCGACGACGGAAATAACGTGCCATTAGGCTAGTCTCCAGAATCTATCAAATCAATCTGCTCGGCATGCAATACCACTTTGTTCAGACCATTTTTTGCCTGATGGCAACTAATGAAACCTTGAACTGTGAGTACCGTGCCGACCGTTATACTTTGAGTAATGGCTGAGTGTGCGTGCCCGCTAATAATGACTGGCATACGGCACCACGCCTGCCGATCTAAACCGGCTTCCTTTTGCACAGAACGGTGCTCAAGCACGAACTGGCAATGAGGAATTCCTGACGGGCTGACCTTGCGAAGAGGCGTCTTGCACACTGTGCCAGACAACACCAGGCGGTTGGCCGTCATTGGAAATTACTCTTCAGAATCCCCAGCATCCGCATCATCAGCAGTTTCGCTAGCGAAGTCATCGCGACGATCACGACGTTCGTCTTTAGCTTTAACCATTGGTGAAGCTTCGGTTACAGCGTGCTTAGTACGCATAACCATGCTACGGATAACGGCGTCGTTGAAGCGGAAGTTAGTTTCCAGCTCATCGATCACTTCCTGCGGAGCTTCAACGTTCAGCAGAACGTAGTGTGCTTTGTGCAGTTTGTTGATCGGGTAAGCCAGTTGACGGCGGCCCCAGTCTTCCAGACGGTGGATCGTACCTTCTGCTGCAGTGATTGCAGTAGTGTAACGTTCGATCATACCCGGAACCTGTTCGCTCTGGTCAGGATGGACCATAAAAACGATTTCGTAATGACGCATCGAATTGCTCCTTACGGATTATTCAGCCTCCTGTCAGGGTCAGCCGCGGCCCATGGAAGCAAGGAACGTGTTTATAAAGGCGGCTGAAAAAATTGACGCGTAATCATACAAGCGGAGCCCAGTAAACTCAAGGTCATATGGAAATTAATTCTTTTGCATGAAGGCTAAATTTCTAACAAGCGCTAACTCAGTGAAATCTATAACTTTGACCTGGATCACTTAAAATTTTTGACCAACATCATCAGAAATGGTCGCTTTTTATCCAACCCTAAGGGTTTACACTTATTGTCATAGGCCGCCACTATTTATTAACAGGAGCGACGACCGCAGCTGACACATTAAGTTGTAGTGGAGCGGATTATGAAAATTACAGTTTTAGCCTTTCTGGCGGCGATTTTGCTTAGTTCAAATGCAGCTGCCGCGATCAAGATTGATGGTCGCCAGGCACAAAATATGGATGATGTGATGAGCCTTGGGGTTATTTATATCAACCATAACTTCGCGACAGAACAGGAAGCTGAAGTTGCTATCCATGAGGATGCAGATCAGCACAATGCAAAGTACTACCACACTATTTTGATGAGAGAACCCGGTAGTAACGGCAATATGCGCGTAAGCGCTGACATTTACCGGTAGCAGAATGCAATGAGGTAATGAAGTAAGGCGTTAACACCAGGAATACCACAACGACATAGAAAGCCAACGTTTGACTTGCCCCCGCTTGCGGGGGCTTTTTTATACGCTTCATACTGAAATTTAAAGAGAGTTGGAGCCCGCGCAAATGCGATTTAAAAGGCCAAAGCCATGTGCCTGTAACTTCAATTATCTCGCGTATTTATCTTCCCTGCCCGTAATAAGCGTTCGGGCCATGTTTGCGCTGAAAGTGTTTGTTCATCAAATAACTGTCGATAGGTTTAAGTGCCGGATTAATCCCACGAGCAATCCACGCCATTCGCGCCACTTCCTCCATAACCACCGCGTTATGTACTGCGTCTTCGGCTGTTTTCCCCCATGCAAACGGGCCATGTTGATAAACCACGACGCCGGGCGTGTGCAGAGGGTGATGGCTACCTAAGGTTTCGATAATCACTTTGCCGGTATTTAGCTCATATTCGCCCTGCACTTCGTCGATAGTTAATGCGCGAGTGCAGCGAATATCACCAAAAAAGTAATCAGCATGTGTCGTGCCAAGTGCCGGAATACTTAGCCCAGCCTGCGCCCATGCGGTGGCATGGGTAGAGTGAGTGTGAACAACGCCGCCGAGTTCGGGATATTGCCTATATAGTGCGAGGTGTGTCGCGGTATCAGACGAAGGGCGGCACTTCCCTTCAATCACCGCACCGTTCATATCGACTATCACCATGTCGTCAGCAGACATCTGCTCATAGGCCACGCCGCTTGGCTTAATCGCAATGCATTGCCGCTCGCGGTCGATACCGCTGACATTCCCCCTGGTGAAGGTCACCAGACCATGCCGTGGAAGCGCCATATTCGCCTCAAAAACCTGCTGTTTAAGATGCTGCATAATCAGCCTCCAGCAAACCGGCAGTTGCCATGCGAGCGAGCACCCAATCACGAGCAGCGATAATTTCAGCAACCGGATCTACCGCAGCTTCACTCCACATTTCAATCAAATATGGGCCACGGTAGCCACTGCGTTTTAAGGTCGCAAAGCAATCCTCAAACGCCACCACGCCGCTGCCGAAGGGAACATTTTTGAACACGCCGGGCTTCGTGTCTTTTACGTGAACCGCCACAATGTGCCCGCGCCCTGCCTCCAACTCCATTTGCACGTCGTTATCCCATGCGGATAAATTGCCGATGTCCGGATACAACTGGAACCAAGGGTTATTCAGGTAATGCGCGTAACCCATCGCTTTGCTGATGGAGTTCATCAGCGGGTAGTCCATGATTTCCATTGCCAATGTGACCTGGGCGCGGCTCGCCATTTCAACAGCCTGAGTCAGGCCTTCACGGAAACGGCGACGGGTTTCGTCGTTGGCTTGCTGGTAATAGACATCGTAACCCGCCAGCTGAATTACGCGTACGCCAACGTCTTGCGCAAACTTGATGGCTTTACGCATGATCTCCAGCCCATGGTTACGAATTTCGTCATTTTCACTGCCTAGTGGATAACGGCGATGCGCACTCAGGCAGATAGAAGGAACGCGCACCCCGGTATCCGCGATGGCTTGTACCAAGGAAAATCGCTGTTCGCGACTCCAGTCAAGCCGTGCGAGGCGTTCATCAGTTTCATCAATCGACATCTCGACAAAATCGAACTCCAGACTGGCAGCGAGTTGTAGCCTTTCCCGCCAGCACTCCCCGGCAGGAAGCGCCTTTTCGTAAATACCCAGCGGCACTTGCTTATTCAACATGAGCAGTCCTTATCCCCAAAGCTGGGCGATAGCACGTTTGAACTGGCGAGCCGCATCTACAGGCGAGGCTGCATCACGAATGCTGCGCCCGGCAATAAATACATGAATCGGAATGCCTTTAAACAGCGGTAAATCTTCAAGCGCAAGACCACCCGTAACCGTCACTTTAAACCCCATATTAGCCAGGCGTTTGATTGCGCTAATATCCGTTTCGCTCCAGGCAATGCCCGCAGCTTGCGCATCACGGCTGCGGTGATAAACCACTTGTTCGATGCCCGCAGCACGCCACTCCTGGGCTTGTTCCCACGTCCAGAAACCTGTCAGCTCGATTTGCACATCACCGTTAAATTCACGGGCCACTTCCAGCGCACCTTTAGTGGTGTTGATATCGGCACAGCAAATCACCGTAACCCAGTCAGCATGCGCTTCGAAACACATCCGCGAGAGGATTTTCCCGGCATCCGCAATTTTGGCATCGGCCAGTACAATTTTATGTGGATAGAGCGCTTTGAGGTCACGCACCGCGCGCACGCCTTCGCCCACGCAAAGAATGGTTCCTACTTCAATAATGTCGACTTCTTCAGCGATCAGGCGCGTAGTTTTGTAAGCGTCTGATAGGGTCTGGTTATCTAGCGCAACTTGCAGCATCGGTAATGAATGAGACATAAAAAGCTCCTTATACTGTGGGCCTACGCCGTAGCGCGATCAATTAAATCCAACACTTCCTGCGCGGTGCGGCAGGCGCGTAAACGATCAAAATTGGCTTCATCTTCAAATAGATTAACGATCTGGATGATGCCGACCTCCTGATGTGTAGTGGCATCAACAGCAGCCATGGTAATAAGAATATCCACCGGGTCGTTATCTTCGTGGTTAAACACCAGCGGGGTTTTCAGCGTTACCAGAGAAAAACCGGTACTTTTGACCCCTTCTTCTGGCCGACCATGTGGCATAGCAAGACCAGGGGCAATTACGAAGTAAGGCCCGTGTTGTGCGACGCCATCCAGAATCGCCTGGTAATAGCGCGGCTCTACAACATCCGCTTTTACCAGCAGGTCAACGCCCAGCTTGATCGCGTCCTGCCAGGTTTCCGCCTGCGCCTGAAGTAAAATTGAGTGGTTATCAGCCAATGAGTCACGAAGTTTCATGGTGCCTCTCTATTTCAGATCCTGCGGGAAGTGCGCAGTAATCACTTCCATCAGCTTTGGTCCAAAGTCCGCAGCCGAAAGCATGTTGCGCACACCCACCACATATTTATTGCCTACCACAGTGATTTCACCAGCAATGTGCGTTGAGGCGATAATGACATCGGCACCGCTCAGTTCGCTTTTGTACTCACCCACCGCGCAGCTGTTTACTGAGTGATTGACGCCCTGCTGCGTCAGGAACTGATCCACCTTCATTTTCATGATCATGGAACTACCCTGCCCGTTACCGCATACCGCCAGAATTCGTACCGTCATAATCCAGATCCTTTTAGTGGGCAGATGACTCTGCCAGATGTTTTTCTGCATCTTCCTCGGCACGAAGAGTGCGCCCGGCGAAGAACATGTAAATCAGTGCAATCACGATAACCACCCCCATAAACCACAGCCCAAGCGTCAGCCCTTGCATTAATGGTGGTGCAAGAATCGACCAGTCAGCCATGCCCATCCAGGCGCTTAATCCGGTGAGTTTGATAGCCCAGACACAGCCAAAGATTTCAATCATGCCCATCACCAGGCAGATTTTTAGCGCCGCGCGCCAGCCGCCAAAGTGGTTGGCAAACACGCCAATGGTGGCGTTAGAGAAGAACATTGGGATAAAGCCTGGGATTATCATGATGGAAGAACCGAGTCCGATAAGAATGCCGACGGCAATCAACTGGCCGATGGTTCCCCAAATGAATCCCCACACCACTGCGTTTGGTGCGAAGCTGTAGATAGCTGCGCAGTCGATGGCGAGAACCGCCCCTGGAATTAAGCGCTGTGAGATACCGTTAAAGGCTTCGGACAACTCTGCGACGAACATTCTCACGCCCTGAACGATGATGAAAATCGCCACCGCGAACTGGAAGCCGGTTTGCAGAATGTAGATAGTCCAGTGAGTTTTACCGGCCATCGCCTGCATAACATCGATGCCGAATGAACAAAGGATCACGCCGAAAAACAGCGTCATAACAATGGCGGTGGAAACGATGTTGTCGTGGAAGATGTTGAGCCAGCCCGGTAATTTAAGATCTTCAACACTCTCCTCTTTTTTTCCTAGATACGGTGCGATTTTGTAGGCAATCCACGAAGCGAATTGTTGTTGGTGACCGATAGAAAAACCGCTGTTTTCCGTCACGGCTTGTGTCGGTTTATACATCATGTTGGAGGTGATACCCCAATAGAGGGAAACCAACACCGCGGTGCAAATGATGGTTGTCCACATTGGGTAGCCGAGGATAAAGAAGAACACGGCAATGAGGCCCGCCTGCTGGAACATGATGTGACCAGTCAGCATGATGGTGCGGATCCCCGTAATACGCCGTAGCAACACATAAATAATATTGAGTGCCAGAGCCAATAACACGGCGTATCCCACCCAACTGTAGGCGTCGCCCATTCTTTCGACCGTCGCCATCATCGATGCATAAGTATCTGAAATAGCGCCGTTAATCCCATAAACCTCAGACATCTTCGCGACAACGGGTTTAAACGTGCCGGTCAAAATCCCGGAGCCTGCCTGCAGCAACATAAAGCCGATAATCGTTTTGATGGTGCCTTTGATAATTACGCTGACGCTTTTACGCAAAAGCACATAGCCCAGACAAGTCACAATCCCTAGTAGCAAAGGGGCGTTTGTCATTACCTGGTTAAAGAAAATGATAAAGCCGTTGTAGAGGATCTCCATAAAGCTCTCCGTAGGGTAGTCGCTCCCTGTTTCGATCAGAAAACAGGCGGAAGTAATGTTCGCCCTCACTCTATTTGTCAAAAATAATCACAACAAGATTGAAAATGATTATTTGTGAGGAAGTACGCAATTTATTTTCCACAATTACACTACGGTTAATTCCCAGCAATCAAAAAAGACAAATAAACCTTAAAAAACATATAAATATAAAAACAACCCCCTTTCATCCTTCTCATTTAATAAGTGTTTAAAGGTGAAATCCACAAAATAACCTGTCAGAAAAAACTTCTAAATTTAAAAATTTGATGTCAATATAAATCACAATTTGATCACTTGTGATTATTGATTCTAAATGGATAGGAGAAGGCTGATGAGTAAGGTTGAGACGATTACCCGTGAATCCTGGATTTTAAGCACCTTCCCGGAATGGGGTAGCTGGCTGAATGAAGAAATTGAGCAGGAAGTGGTTGCCCCTGGAACCTTCGCCATGTGGTGGTTGGGCTGCACGGGTATCTGGTTGAAATCCCAGGGTGGTGCGAATATCTGCGTTGATTTCTGGTGTGGTACCGGTAAGCAAAGCCACGGCAATCCGCTGATGAAACAAGGCCACCAGATGCAGCGCATGGCTGGGGTGGAAAAATTGCAGCCCAACCTGCGCACCACACCGTTCGTGCTCGATCCTTTCGCTATTCGCAATATTGATGCGGTACTTTCAACACACGATCACAACGATCATATCGACGTGAACGTGGCGGCCGCAGTGATGCAGAACTGTGCCGATGATGTGCCATTTATTGGGCCGCAGACCTGCGTTGATTTATGGATTGGCTGGGGTGTTCCGCGCGAGCGTTGCATCGTAATGAAACCCGGTGATGTCGTGAAAGTGAAAGACATTGAAATTCATGCGCTAGATGCTTTCGATCGTACCGCGCTGATTACGCTTCCTGCTGATGAAAAAGCGGCGGGTATATTACCTGATGGCATGGATAAACGCGCAGTCAACTATCTGTTCAAAACCCCTGGTGGCAACCTTTACCACAGCGGAGATTCTCACTATTCCAACTACTACGCAAAACATGGCAATGATCATCAGATTGATGTCGCACTCGGCTCTTACGGCGAGAACCCACGCGGGATCACCGACAAAATGACTAGTGCTGATATTTTACGCATGGCGGAGTCATTGAATACCAAAGTGGTCATTCCGTTCCATCATGATATCTGGTCGAATTTCCAGGCCGATCCGCAAGAGATCCGTGTGCTGTGGAATATGAAGAAAGATCGACTGAAGTATGGCTTTAAGCCATTTATCTGGCAGGTGGGTGGCAAATTTACCTGGCCGCTGGATAAAGATCAGTTCGAATATCACTACCCACGCGGGTTTGATGATTGCTTTACTCATGAACCGGATCTGCCGTTTAAGTCCTTCTTGTAATGTTGTGAAGCCGGGTCAATATCCGGCTTTTCCTTTAGGTATTCCATCTGATTTCAAATATCATCTTTAAAAATCATCTCTCATCGGAAAAATTCATGACCGAAGCACAACGCCACCAGATCCTGCTCGAACTGCTCCAGCAAACAGGATTTGTGACTGTCGAACAAGTGATGGAACGCCTGGCGATCTCTCCGGCGACCGCACGGCGTGATATTAATAAGCTCGATGAGAGCGGCAGACTGAAAAAAGTCCGTAACGGTGCCGAAGCCATTAGCCAGCAGCGCCTGCGCTGGACGCCAATGAATATTCATCTGGCGCAAAATCACGATGAGAAAAGCCGTATTGCCAGTGCTGCATCAGCGCTCGTCAAACAAGGTGAAAGTGTCGTGATCAACTGCGGATCGACTGCTTTTTTACTCGGCCAGCAGATATGTGGCAAACCAGTGCAGATCATTACTAACTATCTTCCGCTGGCTAATTACCTTATCGACGAAAATCATGAAAGTGTGGTGATCATGGGCGGGCAATATAATAAAAGCCACTCCATTACCCTTGGGCCGCAAGAAAACGAGACTTCGCTGTATGCCGGGCACTGGATGTTTACCAGTGGCAAAGGGCTGACGTCTGAAGGACTTTATAAAACGGATATGCTAACCGCAATGGCAGAGCAAAAGATGCTGGGCGTCGTGGGTAAGCTGGCTGTATTGGTCGATAGCTCAAAAGTAGGGCAACGCGCGGGTATGCTCTTTAGCCGCACGGAGCAGATTGATTTAGTGATTACCGGTAAGCAAGCAAACCCTGAAGTGGTCAAAAAACTTGAAGATCAGGGTGTGCAAGTGATTCTGGTGTAATTAAAGGTTCTCACTAAAGAAGCGGCTGGCGGCATCCAGAGCCGTTGGCGTAATGCGGTGCTTGACGCCTGGTTCCCGTAAGCAGATCAGTTGCTTATCCAGCCCCTTCTCAACTAGCGCTTGCTGCAAACGCCATGTCTCAGCCGCTGGAACAACATCATCATCCTCGCCGTGCCACAGCAAAAGTGGCCGGTTACCGATGCTTTCTAGCTGATGGCTGATGTCATATTCGGCGAGTGCATTGAGTGATTCAGCCTCTTCCGCTCGTGGTGAAAATAGCGTTTGCCCAAGCGACATAAAATATCCCGATCCCATCAGGCATGCCACGCAGCGAACTTGCGGATAACGCGCCATAATACCAAGAGCCGTCATGCCTCCCATTGAAGCACCACCCACAGCAACTCGTCGCTCATCTACGGGATAGCGTTCAGATAAAGCCTGATAAAGCGGCGAAAACTCATCAATGTTGTGTTTAAGAATCGACCAGAATTGATACAGCCGCGCGGTGTCATCGCCATTAAATCGCGCACCGTGTTGCTCGGCATCGGGCATAATCACGCGCATTCCAGCCTGAGCAAGAGCGACCGCAAAGTAACTGTAAACCAGTTTAGAGGAAGTAAAACCGTGATAGAAAAATACCACCGGGAGTTTGCACTCTTTTTTCCCGGAGGGCACAGCGTGGAGAACTTCAATGCCCGCAAGCTGTTCGGTATATATTTCAATCATGATATTAGCCCTATATTGGTGTGATATATCCTTTGTATGTCAGGGTCCTGTGGATGGCAAGTCATTGATGGGTTGTGATTATTGTTCACTATGAGATCTGCTTAGCGATTTTCATTCGAAAGTGATTAAAAAGCGCGGGGAAGCTAACAAAATGGGAACATTCCCTCTTCTCAGAAAAAAACCGGGGCTACACTATGGCTATTAAGAGACGAGAAACGATCATGCGATTGCTATCAGCTGTGTTACTTGCGACCACGCTCAGTGCTTGTAGCGTGTTACAAGGGACACCACAACCAGCGCCGCCTGCAACCGGAACCCCTCAGGAAATCCAGCGTTACCAAACGCAGGGTTTGACCAAAATAGGGACGGTGACAGCACTTGAGCACGGCTCTCCGATGGACGCAGAACGAGCGCTAGAAGAGAAAGCTGTTGCAGCCAAAGCGGATTATTACGTCATCGTGCTAAACGATGAGACGGTAGTACCTGGTCAGTGGTATGCCCAGGCCATTTTGTACCGTAAGTAATTTAGCACTGTGTTTAATTTATGCATATTTACATAGCTTTGCGTCAATTGATCGTTTGTTATGCACAATGAACCTCAGCCAACGGACAGGTCTGAAGTTCACCCACGCGAAGGATTGCCCTGCTGATTTAGGGTAAGTATTAAAGGAGCTAATTATGAAACGATCGCTTGCCTTAACCTCATTACTGCTGTCCGTGGGGCTAATCACAACGTCGGCACAATCGGCAGAAGATGTTGCCGCAGATTGTGTGACGGGTTTGAATGAAATCGGCATGATTTCTGTGAATGGTATTGCCGGTAGCGTGCAAGATGTAGAGAAAGTCATTGCCCTGAAGGCTGACGAACATGGAGCATCATACTATCGCATCGTTAAAATGCAGGAAAACCAGCTTGCTGAAGGCTGGCGTGTACAAGCCATTATTTATGCATAAATAAGCCAGCGGCCATTGATACTCCCCTTTATGGCGCTGGCTTTTTTGTTCTATCCTGTGCGGCCTGTCGCTCTGAGTAGTACATCAATAAGTACCTGATTCGGTAAAACACTTTCCCCCCGCGAGTCCAGCATCATACGGCACCAGGCTTCACCTAACGGTGGAGAGAGATGCTGTAAAACCTGGGTACCTGTCGCCAGAAGAGCCAGCATTCGGGTAACTTCCCTGCCCCATTCCTCTTGTGGCTTACGAAGCCGCTGTTGCAACTGCCGCCAGCTACGATCGAAATGCCGATTTTGCCCTTTCACTTCGTCAAACTCCGCATGCAACATCTCCATCGCACCGGGATGTTTGGCCAGAACGCGCAGCACATCAAGGCTCATGATATTGCCCGATCCTTCCCAGATACTATTCACCGGCATTTCACGGTAAATGCGTGGCAACTCGCTATCTTCGCAATAACCCATTCCCCCAAGCACTTCCATGGCTTCCGCGACAAAGGGGATACCCGATTTGCAGACGCTAAATTTAGCCACAGCCGTAAACAGCCGACTATAAGCCAACTCATGCGGATTACCGGGTGATTCCCAGGCGCGAGCCAGACGAAACAGAAACGCCGTTTGCCCTTCAAGTTGCAAAGCCATACGCCCCAGAACCTGGCGCATAATCGGCAGGTCGATCAGCATCTTGCCGAATGCCTGACGTTGGTGTGCGTGATATAACGCGACAGAGAGCGCGCGGCGCATCAGGCCATGGCTGCCAAGTGCACAGTCAAAACGGGTATAACCACCCATTTTGAGAATTGAGCGAACTCCCTCACCTTCTTCACCGATAAGCCACGCCGTAGCATCGCAAAATTCAACTTCGCTGCTGGCGTTGGAGCGGTTACCGAGCTTGTCTTTCAAACGCTCGAAACGAACCTGGTTACGTTGCCCATCGGGTAAAAATCGCGGCAGGAAGAAACACGAAAGGCCGCCTTTCGCCTGCGCCAGAATCAAATGCGCATCGCTTTGCGGAACGGAGAAAAACCATTTGTGGCCGACTATGCGATACATTTCACCAGGGCCACGTTTATCGATCGCCTCTGCACGCGTGGTGTTGCTGAGCACATCTGAGCCCCCCTGCTTCTCAGTCATGCCCATACCGATGAGCAGGCCACGTTTTTGAGTGCCAGGTGAGAGGTGCGCATCGTAACGATCGCTGAGTAGCGGCTTCAGCCACGGCTTAAACTCTTTGGGTAGATGCTTAAGTAAGAGAGGAGTGGCACCAAATGTCATGGTGATAGGGCATAACGTTCCTGCTTCCACCTGCGCATGCTGAACAAAGCGCGCAGCACGGGCCACAAACGAGCCTTGCCTGGCATCTTCCTGCCACGGCAAATTGTGTACCCGATTGGCACACAGCCCTTGCATTAGTAAATGCCAGGCAGGATAAAAGCGCACATCATCGAGCCGCTCACCGCTGGAATCATAGCGGAGTAATTCAGGCGGATTGGCATTCGCCAGGCGGCCGAGCTCCAGTGATTCAGCTGAACCCAGTTGTTGGCCGATACTTGCCAGAAGTTCCGCATCCCAGCCAGCCCCTTCACGGGCTACAGCCTCGGTTAACGAGATATCAGAAAGAAAAAGGTTACTGTTGTTGAGGGGTATTGGTTGGTTAAAAACGGTATGAGTTTGCCAGCGCATCGTGTTCCCTCCCATTAATGGCAATGCCATTAGTATGGACGGTGACAGCGCTTATGCATGGAGAGGGATCACAAAGCGGGGTGCGAAAGCACCCCATAAGAAATTAACTGCGTTGACGCACAGCTTCGAACAGGCAAATACCGGTCGCGACGGAAACATTCAATGAAGAAACGGTTCCAGCCATTGGGATGCTAATCAGCTCATCGCAATGTTCGCGAGTCAGACGACGCATACCTTCCCCTTCAGCGCCCATCACCAGCGCCATTGGGCCGGTCATTTTGCTCTGGAACAAGGTGTGGTCTGCTTCACCCGCGGTACCGACGATCCAAACGTTCGATTCCTGCAATAAACGCATAGTTCGAGCCAGGTTGGTCACACTGATAAGCGGAACATGCTCAGCTGCACCACAGGCCACTTTCTTGGCAGTAGCGTTCAGTTGTGCAGAGCGGTCTTTCGGTACGATAACCGCATGCACGCCGGCAGCATCTGCGCTACGCAAGCAGGCACCGAGGTTGTGCGGGTCGGTAACGCCATCCAGAATCAGCAAGAATGGCTGTTCAAGACCTGCAAGCAGGTCCGGAATATCATTTTCCTGATACTGACGACCCGGTTTCACGCGAGCAATAATGCCCTGGTGCACAGCGCCTTCAGATTTTTCATCCAGCCATTGGCGGTTTGCCATTTGAACCGGAACACCCTGGGCTTCCAGCGCATGAATTAAAGGCATCAGACGTTTGTCTTCACGGCCTTTAAGGATAAAGACTTCCCGAAAACGCTGGGGGGCGTTATCAAGTAGCGCCTGGACGGCGTGAATGCCGTAAATCATTTCACTCATTACTGTTACTCATTTCAGGTGCTGATGCACCGGTGTTAATTTGCTCGTAAATGTCGGATGTCGCTTACGCTGATCCGACCTACGAAAAGCAGTGTCAGGGTGGATAAACGAAGTTTCATCCACCCTTTCAAGACTAACTCGGCTGCTTTTTCGCTGCCCGCTTAGCTTTCGTGGCTGCCGCTATCTTACGAGTTTTGTCCGATGGCGTTTTTGGTTTCTTCACCTTCGGTTCGGCGGTTTTCTCGATTTTTTTGTCGGCTTTCGCTTTCTTCGGCTTCGCAGGGCCTTTCTCTTTACGGAAAGCACTGTCTGACTCGAAGTTTACGCGTTTGCCAGCTTGACGACGTTTCGGTCCGTTGCCGTTAGCGCCTCTTTTCGCTTTGTCTTTCTCAGTTTTACCCGCACCGCGAGGTACGCGAGTACTAGAGAGCAAAGCAAAATCAATCTTGCGCTCGTCCATGTGAACGGCTTCAACACGCACTTCTACACGGTCACCCAGGCGATAAGTCTGCCCACCGGATTCACCAATCAGGCGTTGCCCAACCTGGTCAAAGCGGTAGTAGTCGTTATCAAGAGTAGAAACGTGCACCAGGCCATCGATAAACAGATCCGTAAGACGGACAAAGAAGCCAAAACCGGTGACGCTTGCGATGATGCCAGTGAAGGTATTACCGACCTGATCCTGCATAAAGTCGCATTTCAGCCAGTCGGCAACGTCGCGTGTAGCTTCATCGGCACGGCGTTCCGCCATAGAACAATGCTGGCCAAGTTGCAGCATCTCTTCCATGTCATAGTGCCAGCCGCCAGACTCGGTGCTGTTGCCCTTATGGCCCTGCTCTTTCGCCAGCAGATACTTAATTGCACGGTGTAACAACAAGTCCGGATAGCGGCGAATCGGCGAAGTAAAGTGCGCATAAGATTGCAGCGCAAGGCCAAAGTGACCACGGTTTTCTGGATCGTAAACCGCCTGTTTCATGGAGCGCAGCAGCATAGTTTGCAGCATTTCATGATCCGGACGATCGGCAATCGAGTTCAGCAGTTCTGCGTAATCACGCGGTTCAGGCTTCTGCCCGCCCGGTAATTCCAGACCCAGTTCAGCCAGCACAGAACGGAACGAGGTGATCGCTTCGTTGGTTGGACGATCGTGGTCGCGGAACAGTGACGGTTCGTTATGTTTTTCAACAAAGCGAGCGGCTGCAATGTTCGCGAGGATCATGCACTCTTCGATTAGCTTGTGCGCATCGTTACGTACAGTTTGCTCAACGCGCTCGATGCGGCGTTCAGCGTTGAAGATAAACTTCGCTTCTTCACTTTCAAACGAGATGCCACCACGCTCGGCGCGAGAAACATCCAGCACTTTATACAGGTTATGCAGCTCTTCGATGTGCTTAACCAGCGGCGCATACTGCTCACGAAGTTCCTGATCGCCCTGCAACATATGCCACACTTTGGTGTAGGTCAGACGCGCATGGGAACTCATTACCGCTTCGTAGAATTTAGAGCCTGTCAGGCGACCCGTTGCAGATATAGTCATTTCGCAGACCATACACAGACGGTCAACCTGTGGATTGAGCGAGCACAGGCCGTTGGACAGCACTTCCGGCAGCATCGGGATAACCTGCGACGGGAAGTAAACTGACGTGCCGCGGTTACGCGCTTCTTTATCCAGTGCGGTTGGCGGGCGAACGTAATAACTTACGTCAGCAATCGCAACCCACAAGCGCCAGCCGCCGCCACGTTTTTTCTCACAAAATACGGCGTCATCAAAGTCACGCGCATCTTCACCATCAATGGTCATGAGTGGCAGATCACGCAAATCTACGCGGCCAACTTTGGCCTCTTCTGGCACTTGCTCCTTCAGGGAAGCAACCTGGGCTTCAACTTCTGGTGGCCAGATATAAGGGATTTCATGGGTGCGCAGCGCCATATCAACGGCCATACCGGTGCCCATGTTGTCGCCAAGAAGCTCAACAATTTTACCAACCGCTTTGGTGCGGCGAGTTGGACGTTGGGTGAGTTCAACCACTACCACAAAGCCCATACGTGCACCCATTACCCCTTCTGGTGGGATAAGGATATCGAAGCTCAGACGGCTGTCGTCTGGCACCACGAAACTGATACCAGCATCGGTAAAGTAGCGGCCAACAATTTGCCCGGTTCTTGGCTCCAGCACACGCACAATACGCGCTTCGCGACGGCCTTTACGGTCGGCACCCAGCGGTTGCGCCAGTACGATGTCGCCATGCATACACATTTTCATCTGTTCAGATGAAAGGTAGAGATCGTCTTTACGACCTTCTACGCGCAGGAAGCCAAAGCCATCGCGATGACCAATAACTTTGCCTTTGAGCAAATCAAGACGTTCTGGCAGGGCGTAACACTGGCGACGGGTAAAGACCAACTGTCCATCGCGTTCCATGGCTCGCAAACGGCGACGCAGCGCTTCAAGTTGTTCTTCACCAGTAATATTTAGTTCTTCAGCCAGTTCGTCACGATTGGCTGGTTTTTCACGTTTGGAGAGATGGGCGAGAATAAACTCCCGGCTTGGGATCGGGTTTTCGTATTTTTCGGCTTCTCGTTCCTGAAAAGGATCTTTTGACATTGCGGTTCCTCCGTTGTCATTTGCTGAGGAAATCGTGATTTATTCCACCAGCAATAATTTGTAGAGCGGTTGGTTTTGGTCCACCAAATCGGCCAGCGTGTGCTTATCCAGCTCTGTTAGAAAGCTTTGCACCGCCTGAGCCAGTGCCTGTTTGAGGCGACATGCGGGGGTAATATGACAAAACTCACTGCTACAGTTCACCAAAGATAGCGGTTCCAGCTCGCGCACCACATCACCCACACGAATTGTTTGCGCAGGTTTGCCGAGGCGAATACCACCGTTTTTGCCGCGCACTGCCGTCACATAGCCAGCGCGACTGAGTTGATTGATGATTTTCACCATGTGGTTACGTGATACTCCGTACACTTCTGTTACCTCAGAAATGCTCGTCATTTTGCCTTCTGGCAAAGACGCCATATAAATCAAAGCACGTAAACCGTAATCAGTAAAACTCGTTAACTGCACATCAACCTCTAGGGTGGGAGGGGAAACGCTTAATAGCTGTAAATACTATACCCTAAATAATTCGGGTTGCAGCCAGGCGGCCAGCTCAAGAATCCCCGAGAGCTTACTTAAGTAAGTGACTGGGGTGAGTGAGTGCAGCCAACGCCGCTGCAACATGAAGTATGACGGGTATAGATTGATGATAAACCAGCCATAAGGTTGCCAGCTAATTTATTTAATAGGGGAAGGTAGATAAAACGGCAGGATAAAACAGTTGGGGTGCGCTAAGCACACCCCATCACATCATTATGCGTCGAACGGATCACGCAGAATCATGGTTTCAGAACGGTCTGGACCGGTAGAAATAATGTCTACTGGTACTTCAGTCAGTTCTTCAATGCGCTTGATGTAGTCCAGCGCTGCTTGCGGCAAACCACTACGCTCTTTCACGCCGAAGGTCGTTTCGGACCAGCCTGGCATGGTTTCGTAGATTGGCTCGATACCTTCCCAATCGTCAGCAGCCATTGGAGTGGTAGTCACTTCACGGCCATCTGGCAGACGGTAGCCTACGCACAGTTTAACTTCTTTCAAGCCGTCCAGTACGTCCAGCTTGGTCAGGCAGAAACCTGACAGGGAGTTGATCTGCACTGCACGACGCACAGCAACGATATCCAACCAACCTGTACGACGACGACGACCAGTAGTCGCACCGAACTCGTTACCTTGTTTGCACAGGAACTCGCCGATATCATCAAACAGTTCAGTTGGGAACGGACCAGCGCCAACGCGAGTAGAGTACGCTTTGATAATACCCAGAACGTAATCAACATAACGTGGACCAATGCCGGAACCTGTTGCCACGCCACCCGCGGTGGTGTTGGAAGAGGTCACGTACGGATAGGTACCGTGGTCGATGTCCAGCAGTGTGCCTTGAGCACCTTCGAACATGATGAAGTCGCCGCGCTTACGTGCCTGATCCAACAGATCGGACACATCAACGACCATGCTGGTCAGAATGTCAGCAACAGCCATGACATCGTCCAGAACTTTCTGGTAATCAACCGCTTCAACTTTATAGAAGTTAACCAGTTGGAAGTTGTGGTATTCCAGAACTTCTTTCAGTTTGTCGGCAAAGGTAGCTTTGTCGAACAGGTCGCCAACGCGCAGGCCACGACGGGCCACTTTGTCTTCATACGCAGGACCGATGCCACGACCGGTAGTACCGATAGCTTTAGCACCGCGCGCTTTCTCACGAGCCACATCCAGCGCTACGTGATAATCAAGGATCAGCGGACATGCTTCAGATAACAGCAGGCGCTCACGTACCGGAATCCCACGGTCTTCCAGCTCTTTCATCTCTTTCATCAGTGCAGCAGGAGACAGCACAACGCCATTACCGATGATGCTGGTAACGTTATCACGCAGAATACCTGATGGAATAAGATGAAGAACGGTTTTTTCACCGTTGATTACGAGAGTATGGCCTGCGTTGTGACCGCCCTGGTAGCGCACAACATATTTAGCCCGTTCAGTCAGAAGATCTACGATCTTTCCTTTACCTTCGTCACCCCATTGGGTGCCCAGTACGACGACGTTGTTACCCATTTTTCAAAATCACCGTTTGCTTAAAAAAGGATTCTACCATCGGTTTCCCCGATGATCAGCCCTTTTAGTATACAAAATGGTAATCAGCCACCTCAACGTGGCTTAACCACCGCTTCGACTCAACATGTAGTAGACAACGACACCTGCAACCACTAGTCCGCCGCCAAAACGACGCAGCGTGTTATCGGGTAATTGGATTAAAGCGGCTATCATACGACGCCACATACGCGGATAAAGCATTGGTCCGAGTCCTTCGAGCACTAATACCAGTGCTAATGCCATCCAGATTGTCGAATTCATAATTTCCTCTAACACCCATAAAAAAAGAGCCGGTCAGACCGGCTCTTGATAGATAACTTGCGAATATTAACGTGAACTGTTCGCTGGTGTTTTCATGTAGCGGAAGAAATCGCTATCCGGGCTTAACACCATAACGTCCTGACCAGAATTGAAGCTCGCCTCGTAAGCACGCAGGCTACGAATGAAGGCATAGAAATCTGGATCCTGGCTGAATGCGTCAGCAAACAGTTTGGCAGCTTCTGCATCACCTTCACCACGGCTGATTCGGCCCATACGCTCGGCTTCTGCCAGAGTACGAGTCACTTCGTAGTCGGCGGTAGCGCGCAGCTTCTCAGCTTCTTCCTGACCTTGTGAACGGTGGCGACGAGCAACCGCTTCACGCTCTGCGCGCATACGGTTGTAGATAGCCTCAGACACTTCAGCTGGCAGGTTGATCTGCTTGATACGCACATCGACCACTTCAATACCCAGCGCTGCCATACTGTTCGGGTTAACCACTGGCACTTTACCTTTGGTTTCCGCCGTTACACGCGCAGCTGCTGAGGCAATCGCATCATCCGCAGCAGGTGTTGACACTTCATCGTCAGTACCTGCAGAACCTGAGTTCAGCGCATCACGCACGTCCAGAGTCAAACGACCGCGAGAATCGGTCACGATGTCTTTCACATCAAGACGACCAATTTCAGAACGCAGACGGTCACTGAACTTACGTTTTAACAGCACTTCAGCTTGAGAAACGTCACCACCACCGGTTGCCAGGTAGTAGCGGCTGAAATCACTGATACGCCATTTGATATAGGAATCAACGATCAGGTCTTTCTTCTCTTTGGTTACAAAGCGATCGGCTTGGTTATCCATAGTCTGAATACGTGCATCAAGGGTTTTAACCGACTCGATAAACGGTACTTTGAAATGCAGACCTGGTTCGTAGACCACCGGCTTGTTTTCGTCATCACGCAACACTTTACCGAAGCGTAACGTAATTCCGCGCTCACCTTCCTGTACCACGAAGACCGAGGTAAACAGCACTACCAGCACGATGATAATTAAAGCAATGACTGACTTACGCATCGTTATTCACTCCCTACGCGCTGGTTATCAGTGCGCTGTGCGTCGGCACGGCGCTGATCCATGATATCGCCCCGGCTTGACGAGGACGGTGTGCTGGCGCTGCCGCTGCTTGAGCTGGATGCAGGTGGCAGACGCAACAAGCTGTTCGCACCACTAGTATCGCTCTTCGCCGCAGGCTGTGAACCACCTTTAAGCATCTGATCCAGAGGAAGAACCATCAGGTTACCGCCTTTGTCGTTAACCAGAACTTTACGGGTATGGCTAAGCACTTTTTCCATGGTTTCGATATACAGACGCTCACGGGTAATTTCCGGCGCAGCCTTGTATTCCGGCAACAATCTGGCAAAGCGAGCAACCTCACCCTGAGCTTCTAACACAGTCTGTGTTTTATAAGCGCGAGCTTCTTCGAGAATACGCTGCGCCTGACCGTTAGCACGCGGCTGAACTTCGTTGGTATACGCTTCTGCTTCACGGATGTATTGCTGTTCGTTTTCACGCGCAGAAATCGCATCATCAAATGCAGCCTTCACCTCTTCCGGCGGACGAGCAGCCTGGAAGTTGACGTCCAGCAGGGTAATACCCATGTTGTACGGGCGAATGGTTTCTTCCAGTTCGCGCTGAGTATCGTTACGAATAATGGTACGACCCTCAGTGAGGATCTTATCCATGGTGTATTTACCAATAACACCACGCAATGCACTGTCGGTTGCCTGACGCAGGCTATCGTCTGCGCTGGTTACGCTAAACAGATAACGACGCGGATCGGTAACACGGTACTGGACGTTCATCTCGACGCGAACGACGTTCTCATCGGAAGTCAGCATCACACCTGAAGCAGCCAATTCACGTACTGCCTCAACGTTTACCGCTCTGACACTATCAATGAATGTCGGTTTCCAGTTCAGACCCGGCTCAACCAAATGGCTGAATTGACCAAAACGAGTTACAACACCACGTTCAGCTTCTTTAATGGTGTAGAACCCAGTCGCTGCCCAAATAACAACAGCCACGGCGGCAACGATGCCAACCATGCGGCCACCAATATGAGGACGTGGAAGTTGCGAAGAACCACCACCAGAACCGGAACCGCCGCCTTTACCGCCGCCCAGACCACCAAGTTTCTTACTTAATTTTCGGAAGATATCATCCAGATCAGGTGGCCCCTGATCCCGCCCTCCTTTGTTACCCCCAGAGTCGCCGCCAGGTTTGCTGCTTCCCCACGGGTCGCGGTCCTGTCCGTTATTACCGGGCTGATTCCACGCCATGTTTATGCTCCATATTTGTTGTGCGGTGATATCCCCCGAAGGGGAAAAAGTCTTCAGGACATTCCCTTGACTGGCTAGACAATATAGTCAGCGAGTGCCGGTTCTTGTTTACAGAGGCGACGCCAGTCAACAATAGGCATACGAATTTGTAAGCCAACACTGCCGTCTTCCTCCATCCACTCTTTTTCTATTGCCTGAAGCTGATAAAACCGGCTCCGAAGTCGTCCAGCCTGGGGGGGTAAGCACAACGTATGCTGTGCAATTTCACCAGATAAACGCTCTGTCAAAGCCTGGAAAAGCAGTGGAATACCGTCTCCGGTCTGGGCAGAAAGCCAGACCCGAATCGGCATATTTTCATCATCTCTGTCGATACGTGGAACGAAATCATCCAACATATCTATCTTATTCATCACCAGGAGCGTTGGAATTTCATCAGCCTCAATCTCTTCGAGAACGGTATCTACCGCGGCAATGTTTTCCTCAATCCTCAGGTCGCTTGCATCAATGACATGTAATAACAGTGTCGCCTGACGAGTTTCCTGCAAGGTTGCCTTAAACGCCGCCACTAAATCGTGTGGCAGGTGACGAATAAAACCTACTGTATCGGCCAGTATGGTTTCACCAACATCCGTAACGTTAATACGACGTAATGTTGGATCAAGTGTGGCAAACAACTTATCTGCAGCATAAACGCCAGCTGCAGTTATCTGATTAAACAGGGTAGATTTGCCGGCGTTGGTGTAGCCCACCAGAGATACGGTTGGGATATCAGCCTTGGCACGCGATCTTCGCCCTTGCTCACGCTGTTTTTCGACTCGTTCTAAGCGTCCAAGGATCTGCATAATCCGATTGCGTAGTAAACGGCGGTCGGTTTCAAGCTGAGTTTCCCCAGGGCCTCGAGAACCAATCCCCCCTCCCTGACGCTCAAGGTGGGTCCAGCCGCGCACAAGGCGAGTTGCCATGTGACGTAACTGAGCCAGTTCAACCTGCAACTTACCTTCATGGGTACGCGCACGTTGAGCAAAAATATCTAAAATCAGGCCGGTTCTGTCGACGACACGACATTCACACAGCGCTTCGAGGTTACGCTCCTGAGCTGGAGACAACGCATGATCAAATAAAACGACCGATGCCCCAGTGGCTTTCACTGCATCGGCAATTTCAATTGCCTTACCTTCACCAACAAAATACTTCGGGTGAGGAGCTTTACGGCTACCAGTAACCACCTGCAATGCTTCGACACCGGCTGAAGAGACCAGAGATTCAAATTCCTCTAGATCTTCCATGTCTTTGTCTTGCGAAAAATAGATGTGTACTAGTACCGCATGCTCACCGGCATCATAACGGTCAAACAAGCGTATAACCTCTCAAAAAGACCAGCGGGGAACCCATCATCCCTGGTTCCCCGTCTTGGAAAAACAACGTTATGCCTTATTCAGCTTCTTCGTTGTCTTGTTGTGGCGCAGAACCTTGCGCGCTGCCGCCGTGGTGGTAGCTGCCAGAACCGCTAGTACCGGTGTTATTGCTGTGATGAGATACCGGACGTGACGGAACAACAGTTGAAATCGCGTGCTTATAGACCATCTGGCTGACCGTGTTTTTCAACAGGATCACAAACTGATCAAAAGACTCAATCTGCCCTTGCAGCTTAATACCATTCACCAAATAAATAGAAACTGGAACACGTTCGCGACGCAGTGCGTTCAAGAACGGATCTTGTAATGATTGCCCCTTAGCCATTCTATCTTTTCCTTATATGCTTGTTGTTTGTAACTCAAGAACCCTGAGGCTCTGAAAAACTGCGTAAGATACTGCGCACCATAACGATTCAATTGTACACATTCATTGGTGCTTCGCACTAACAACCTGTACTACATCGTTATAAGATTGAGACGGATTCTCACTGTCTAGCCAGTGAACACCTTCCCAACCTCTTAACCAGGTCATTTGGCGCTTAGCCAATTGTCTCGTCGCGCAAATACCACGATAAACCATTTCATCATGCGGAATTTCACCTGCCAGATAAGACCACATCTGCCGGTAACCCACACAACGAATGGAAGGCATGTCCGTATGCAAATCACCACGGGCAAAAAGAGCCCGTACTTCAGCTTCAAATCCAGAAGCTAACATCTGATGAAAACGCTGCTCAATTCGTTGATGGAGCAGTTCACGGCTCGCCGGGGCGATGGCGAACTGATGCACCTGGTAAGGCAGAGCTTCTCCTGACGTTTTCGTCAGTTCCGTTAAAGTTTTACCCGAAATGAAAAAAACTTCCAGTGCACGGGAAAGCCTTTGTGGATCATTTGGATGAATACGTGCAGCGGCGACAGGATCAACCAGTGCTAACTCACGATGCAACGCCTCCCATCCTTGCTCTGCAGCCTGTTTTTCTATCCGATCCCGAACTTCCGGATCGGCAGATGGCAACGGTGACAAACCTTCTAACAATGCCTTGAAGTAGAGCATCGTTCCCCCAACTAACAAGGGGATACGCCCGGCTGCGGTAATGTCTGCCATTTCAGCCAACGCATCGCGCCGGAAATCTGCGGCTGAATAAGCCTGTGCCGGGTCGAGAATATCGAGTAACCGATGCGGAGCCTGAGCCAGTTCTTCGGCAGTAGGCTTCGCTGTACCAATATCCATTCCTTGATAGATAAGGGCCGAATCGACGCTTATCAACTCTACCGGCAACGTTTTACGCAAATTAATGGCCAACGCTGTCTTACCTGAGGCCGTCGGCCCCATCAGAAAAATTGCCTGTGGCAGGCTTTGCTTAACTTCAGTCATGTTTCAGGGCGTTCATCGCCAATTGTAAATCAACAGGTTGTAACAAACCGCCAGGTGGTGATTTCACCAGCTGCGGACAAAGGCGCTCTACATCAGCCAGCAAGGCAATTGCCTGTGCCAGATTCCATTGTTCATGAAAGCCGTCCATTTGACGAGCAAACCATTGAGCAATCTGTGTTGCGTTAACCTCTGTCTGTTGCGCCAGGTATCCTGGCAGTTCGTGAATCAAGATTTGTAAATTTTGTTTACGTAAAGGTAAAGGTACGGTGCGAATTGTTATCTGACGCGACTCTGCGACAAATTCGATGCCCATTTCCAATAAAAGCGACTGATATTTAACCAGAACGTCTTGTTCTTCTTTCGTCACTTTCAGGCGTACAGGGATCAGCAATGGTTGTGCCCGCGCACCTTCACTACCCGGTACTAACTGCGCCATTTTCAACCAGCGTTCAGCCACGGTTAATGAAAGCAGCATAATTTTGCCGTCGCGTTCCAGTAATGCCATGTCCGGTGCAAGCACCGTCAGTACACGGCCAAAACTTTGTGCGTGGGCGTCTAACGCTTCGTCGGTTTCAGGTTCAGCGGCACGATTTTTTGGCGCTGGGGAAGCTTGCGTATTCAGAAGCTCGCGATACAGCGCCCCTTCTTTCTTCTGGAAACCCGGTGCCGCATGAGGCCATAAAGGTGTGTTTTTGCTGGCACCGCTGCCGCTATATCCACCACCATTTGGCGAAGAACTGCGAGGCGATGATTCGCGAACAACAGAAGAAGTAGCTGCAGGTGTTGAAAACTGGTTACGTCCAGATGCAACGCGGTTTTCCGGCTGCCAACTCTGTTGCGGTTCTTCGGTTGTCTCTTCCAGAGGCAAACGGTTTTCTGTCTGCTGTTGCAGCACGCTCAACACGCCCTGATAGATAAAGTCATGCACCAGACGCGATTGATGGAACCGCACTTCGTGTTTGGCAGGATGCACATTCACATCCACCTGATGCGGATCGATTTCCAGATAAAGCACAAACGCCGGTTGTTGGTCGATGCCGAGCTTATCTTCACACGCCTGGCGAATCGCGTGGTTTATCAGGCGGTCACGCATCATGCGGCCATTGACATAACAATATTGAATCTCTGCCAGTGCCGAAGTCGTCGCACTTGGTTCAGCCACCCACCCACGTAAAGCAAGATCGCCGTGCTGCCATTCAATGGACAGAGCTTGTTCGAGGAACGGTGTGCCGCAAATCGAGCCAAGACGGCGTTCACGCGGCGCACCTTCTGAGACCGCACGATACTGGCGAATCACTTTGCCGTTGTGCGTCAGGTTTATCGACACATCAAAACGTGCCAGCGCAATACGCCTGACAATCTCATCAATATGGTTGAATTCGGTTTTTTCAGTGCGCATGAATTTGCGCCGGGCAGGTGTGTTGTAAAACAGATCCAACACTTCAAGCGTGGTTCCGACTGGATGCGCTGCGGGCTTCACCGTCACATCTTGTTCACGGCCTTCGGCATAGGCTTGCCAGGCCTCACTTTGATCGGCGGTACGTGACGTTAACGTCAGACGGGCAACTGAGCTAATACTGGCTAACGCTTCGCCACGAAAACCAAGGCTGATAATCGCCTCAAGGTCATCAAGTGAAGCAATTTTACTGGTGGCATGGCGAGCCAACGCAAGCGCCAGCTCGTCTTTTTTGATACCGCAGCCGTTGTCACGAATACGAATAAGCCTGGCGCCACCGCGTTCGATATCAATATCAATACGAGTAGCGCCAGCATCCAGACTGTTCTCAACCAGCTCCTTCACCACCGATGCGGGGCGCTCTACCACTTCGCCAGCAGCAATCTGGTTGGCAAGTTGCGGCGGCAGAACCTGAATCGGCATGAAATTTCCTTATTGAGTAATCGCAACCTGATCGAGACCCGCACCTTGCGAACGTGCGGTTTGCCCCGGGGCAGGTGCTGATTGTAACGGATGCGTCTGGAAATAGTCCCTCAACCCTTGATAAATGGCCTGGGCAATTTTTTGCTGATAATCATCGCTATCAAGCAGGCGCTCTTCAGAGTTGTTACTGATAAACCCGGTTTCCACTAGCACAGAAGGGATATCTGGTGAGCGCAATACGCCAAGGCTTGCATGCTCAGGGCGACGCTTGTGTAACGCGCCGACACGTTGCATTTGAGCCAGCACTTTTGTCGCCACATCATACCCGACACGCTGGGAATGGCCGAACTGCAAATCCAGTACCGCCTGGCTCAGATACGGGTCAGCCTGGCTATTGGCCAGTACATCGCCCGCACCACCCAGCAACTCGGATTGCTTCTCGTGCTGTTCGAGCCAACCCGCCATTTCGCTATTTGCACGGCGGTTTGACAGCACCCAGACGGATGCTCCGGTCGCATCGCGGTTAGGCGCAGCATCAGCATGAATAGAAACCAGAATATTGGCGTTCTGTTTACGCGCGACATCCGAGCGGCCCATCACCGAAATGAAATAGTCGCCATCGCGGGTCAACACGCCTTTAAACATCGGATCGTCATTGAGCAAGGAACGCAGCTTACGGGCAATAGAAATAGTGACGTTTTTCTCTTTCGTCCCACCCGGACCAATCGCACCCGGGTCTTGTCCACCATGCCCAGCATCAATCGCCACAACCACGGTATCGGATTGAGTTGTGGTGCGTTGAGTTCGCGCAGGATGCATCGCCGTATTCGAACTGATTGCGCCAGTAACGGTTTGCGGGTTAAACGGATTTTTTGCCGGTTCTGTCGGTCGGGTAACTGGTGGGGCTTCCACGCGTTTGGCAACAACCGGTGGTGGAGGTGGCGGTGGTGGCACATCGGCGTTAATGGTAAACACAACTGTGTAATTCGCACCATTTTGCTGTTTCACAGCGCGAGTTTTGCCAGGCTCAGTGAGATCAACCACCAGGCGTAAGGAATTGCTATCTTTCGGTTGCCCTGAACGAATGCTTTTTACCAGGTTATTTCCACTGAACAACAGAGGTAAACCGCGAATCACACCGGTTTGTTTGATATCCAGAGCAACGCTTTTCTTATCATCCTGAGAAAAGGCATACTCAGGATCACCAATAAAACTAAAGGTGATTCGCGCCTGAGAATCGCCGTTCGATACCTGAATATCCGCTAAACTCGCGGCACCAGACTGTGCCGTAAGCAACAGTAAGCACGCCGCCATCAACCAACTTTTCACGCGAAAGATCATCCCGTCATCCTTGTTATTTGGCAAACCGCGCCAGTAACGACTCACCAGATGAGGAAACTGCTTTCAGGCACGCCTCGCGCCCTTCGGCCTGGTAACTTAGGTGGATTTCGACATCCGGTTCTGGAAGCACACCCTGACCTTTTTGCGGCCATTCCACCAGACTGATGGCGTCATTGGTGAAATAGTCACGAATTCCCATAAATTCGAGTTCTTCTGGATCGGCAAGACGATAGAGATCGAAGTGATACACCATCAAATCGCCGAGTTCATACGGTTCAACCAACGTATAAGTTGGGCTTTTAACATTGCCTTTATGGCCCAACGCTTGCACAAAACCACGGCTGAATGTCGTCTTGCCCGCACCCAGGTCACCATACAGATGAATCACTGTGGCACCAATACAGGCTTTTGCCAGACGCGCACCCAATTCTAAGGTCGCAGTTTCATCAGGTAATGCGATAACTCGATTAATCATTTTCTTTGCTATTCAAATCCGGGTTAACAAAAGGGTACATCGTCGAGAATAAGTCGCTTGCTAACATGCCACGTGTACCGAAGCGCTGAGCCAGCACATCAGCAGCAGCGCCATGTACAACACATCCGGCACATGCCGCATCATACGGGGTTAACTTCTGTGCCAGCAATGCTCCGATGATCCCGGATAGCACATCCCCCATACCGCCACTTCCCATCCCGGCATTTCCCACATCAATGAGTGAGCATTCGCCGTTTTGGCTGGCAACAACCGTACCGGCACCTTTTAAGACCACAATTCCGCCATAACGTTTTACAAGACGGTCTGCGGAAAGTAAGCGGTCACTCTCAACTTGTGATACGGCGCAATTTAACAGCCGTGCAGCTTCACCAGGATGCGGCGTAATCACGCGATTCTGACGTTTATCGGGATTGATTGCCAGAAGGTTAAGCGCATCTGCATCCCACAGCATCGGTTTACGGCTGTTCTCTACTTTTTCCAGGGCTTTTTTGCCCCATTCTTGCTGCCCTAATCCTGGGCCGATAACAATCACATCCGCCCATTCCAGACATTCATCAAGTGAATTTGACGTGAGCTCCTGAACCATCAGTTCAGGTCGGGCGGTAATAAGCGGTGCAATGTTTTCTGAACGAGTCAAAACCTTGACCAACCCCGCTCCAGCGCGTAGCGCAGCCTCGCCAGTCATGCGAATGGCACCCGCAGTCCCATGGTTGCCACCTATAATCACCAAACGCCCGTTCGTACCTTTGTGTGAGGTAGGCTTGCGTGGCGGCAACCAGCCAGCTAACTGCGCACTGTCCACGCGAGTTATCGGCGCAGTCTGCCCATTCAGCCAGGCTTCAAGACCTAAAGCATGAAAATGCAGTTTGCCCACGACATCGCGAGCTTTTCCGGTCAGAAGCCCAGGTTTAAGGGCGATAAAGGTGATGGTGTGGGAAGCGTTGATCACCGCGCCAGGCGTTGCACCGGTTTCTGCAAGCAAGCCAGATGGGATATCCAGAGCAACAACGGGAGCCGCATGCTGATTGCACTTTTCTATCAGTTGCGTAGCAGCTTCGCGGGGAGCGCTGTTAAGCCCGGTCCCGAGCACGCCATCAATCACCAGATCGATATCGTCTGCCCAGACATGTTCTGGCGCATGAATCACACCTGCTGCATCCAGCCAGGCATCACGTGCGTAAGCGGCTTCTTCAGGCAAAGGCTTGTCGCTTTCAATCGCCAGTAAAGTGATGCGAATACCGGCAGCCTGCGCAAGCCGCGCGACGACATAACCATCGCCGCCGTTGTTGCCATGCCCGCATACAACAAGCCAGTGTTGGGTTAGTGGATAGAGTTCGCGGGCAAGATTAAATGCTGCAGCCCCTGCCCGCTGCATCAATTCGTATAGCGTTAACCCTAAGTAATCCGCAGCCTGTTTCTCTGCGGTGCGCAGCCAGTCTGCGGACCAGACTGAGTGTGGTATACTTTTGGCGGTTATTTTTAGGCTCAGGTCCGTCATGTCACAGCCCCTCGATCTCAATCAATTAGCGCAAAATATCAAGCAGTGGGGTATCGAACTCGGTTTCCAACAAGTTGGCATAACCGATACCGATCTCTCTGCCAGCGAGCCTGCGCTCCAAATGTGGCTGGATAAACAATATCATGGCGAGATGGATTGGATGGCCCGTCATGGAATGATGCGTGCCCGACCACACGAATTGCTGCCGGGCACTTTGCGCGTGATCAGCGTGCGGATGAACTATCTCCCCGCAAATGCGGCTTTTGCTTCCACGCTCAAAAACCCCAAAATTGGTTACATCAGCCGCTACGCCCTTGGCCGTGACTACCACAAACTGCTACGTAATCGGCTCAAAAAGCTGGGCGAAATAATCCAGTCCCATTGTTCCACGCTGAATTTTAGACCTTTTGTGGATTCAGCGCCGATTCTTGAACGCCCATTGGCTGAAAAAGCCGGGCTTGGCTGGACAGGTAAGCACTCACTAATCCTCAACCAGGAAGCAGGTTCGTTCTTTTTCCTGGGCGAACTGTTAGTCGATATTCCGCTGCCAATTGATAAACCCATTGAGGAAAAGTGTGGGCGGTGTGTGGCCTGCATGACCATCTGCCCGACTGGCGCGATTGTAGAACCCTACACTGTTGACGCCCGCCGTTGTATTTCTTATCTCACTATCGAGCTTGAAGGCGCTATTCCGGAAGAGTTCAGGCCGCTTATCGGCAACCGAATCTACGGTTGCGACGACTGCCAGCTGATTTGCCCGTGGAACCGTTTCTCACAATTAACCACAGAAGACGACTTTAGCCCGCGCACCAAGTTGCATGCGCCGGAGCTGGCTGAGTTGTTCACCTGGAGTGAAGAATATTTCCTGCGCGTGACAGAAGGTTCGGCGATTCGTCGAATTGGCCATTTACGTTGGCTGCGAAATATTGCGGTGGCATTGGGAAATGCACCGTGGGATGAGGCGATTCTGGAAACGTTGCAACAACGGAAAGGTGAGCACCCACTTCTTGATGAGCACATTGATTGGGCGATTGCGCAACAATTAATCAAGCGAAGCGAGGACGCTACAGAAGTCCAGCTCCCGCAGAAACAGCGCCTGGTCCGTGTGATTGAAAAGGGGTTAAAACGTGATGCGTGACATGTCCACAGGATGTGAATAAAAATTTGAACGCCTTGTCCTGCAAACGAAAAAAAAACTGCAAGCGATCCGCCCAACATTCTCAAATATTAAAAAAATGATATTAATCAAATGGTTAAAATATTCTTATAAAATTTAAGAAATAATTAGCGATCTAAGTGAATAGACGAAGGCTGTGGATAAGTCTGTTTACAAGAATTTATCGCGAACGTAAAAACCACCACCGACGCTGGTTAGCGTTGTGGATAATTTGTACTGGATATTAGAATTTGGAGCGGGAAACGAGACTCGAACTCGCGACCCCGACCTTGGCAAGGTCGTGCTCTACCAACTGAGCTATTCCCGCTTGGGTGGTGCGTGGCTTATAAAAGCCAATCAAATTTTGGAGCGGGAAACGAGACTCGAACTCGCGACCCCGACCTTGGCAAGGTCGTGCTCTACCAACTGAGCTATTCCCGCATATTCTTCGTCTTTCAAGCTGCTGCTTAAAAGTCATCGAATTTGGTGGTACTGCTGTAATCAAATTTGGAGCGGGAAACGAGACTCGAACTCGCGACCCCGACCTTGGCAAGGTCGTGCTCTACCAACTGAGCTATTCCCGCTCTGTGTAACGCTGCAAATTCTGCATCGGTACGGGAGGCGCATTATACGAGAAATCGTTTTAGTCGCAAGCCTTCAAACGATTTTTTTTGCGATTTTTGTTTGAATGCTGATTAATTCGACAAAATGATTATTTTCCCAGCGAATATCAGGGAAATCGTTCGATCCTGCCTTTTTCCGGGTTAGTGAAAAAAACAGGACCGAGGCTAACAACTTCTTATAACTTGATAAAGTTCTCGCGGTAGAACGCAAGTTCCGCCACTGACTCACGGATATCATCCATCGCCTGATGGGTACCCTGCTTTTTGAAATCAGCCAAAATTTCAGGTTTCCAACGGCGTGCCAGCTCTTTCAGAGTGCTGACATCCAGATAACGATAATGGAAGTACTCCTCAAGCTCAGGCATGTACTTAAACAGGAAACGACGATCCTGGCCTATGCTGTTACCACAGATTGGAGAACTATTTGCGGGAACCCACTCCTTCAGGAACTCAAGTGTCGCCAGTTCAGCTGCACGGTCGTCCATGGTGCTTGCTTTCACGCGCTCTACCAGCCCGCTGCCAGTATGGGTACGCACATTCCAGTCATCCATCAGCGCCAATTGTTCGTCAGACTGATGAACCGCAATCGTTGGCCCTTCGGCGAGGATATTCAAATTGGCATCGGTAACCAGAGTGGCAATTTCAATTATGCGATCCCGCTCGGGGTCCAGGCCGGTCATTTCTAAATCAATCCAAATCAGATTGTTTTCATTTCCACTCATGCTATTTTCCACCCTTCTTGTGCGTCGCCCACCCTTGTCGATGGGTTAACTCGTATAAAATAGTGTGTATCATAGAGGTTTTGCCCACCACGGGCGACCAGGAGCCAGTAAGATTGAGCAAAAATAAACTCTCCAAAGGACAGCAGCGCCGGGTTTCAGCAAACCACCAGCGTCGGCTTAAACAGACTGTGGAGAAAGCCGATCCTGACGACTCTCAGTTTGGCGAACCGCGCGATGGTCGCGTAATCAGCCGTTTCGGCCAACATGCCGATGTTGAATCACCAGGTGGTGACATTCACCGCTGCAATATTCGCCGCACCATCCGTTCGCTGGTAACCGGCGACAATGTGGTCTGGCGCCCAGCTAAAGAAGCTGCGGCTGGCGTAACCATAAAAGGCATTGTTGATGCGGTGCACGAGCGCACAACTGTCCTGACACGCCCTGATTTCTATGACGGCGTAAAACCCATTGCCGCCAACATCGACCAAATCATTGTGGTTTCCGCCATTCTGCCCGAGCTGTCATTGAACATTATTGACCGTTATCTGGTGGCGTGCGAAACCCTCGAAGTAGAACCGTTGCTGGTGTTGAACAAAACCGACCTGCTCGACGAAGCTGGCCTGAAGTTCGTGAATGAGCAAATGGATATCTATCGCAAGATTGGTTATCGCGTGTTGATGGTTTCCAGCCATAAAGTAGAAGGCCTGAAAGAGCTTGAAGAAGCCCTGATTGGCCGCGTCAGTATTTTTGCCGGGCAATCCGGTGTGGGTAAATCGAGTCTGCTCAATAACCTGCTCGGGTTCAAAGAAGTCCAGATTCTGGTGAATGACGTTTCTGACAACTCAGGCTTAGGTCAGCACACCACCACGGCATCGCGCCTATACCATTTCCCGGGCGGCGGTGATGTTATCGACTCCCCAGGCGTGCGTGAGTTTGGTTTGTGGCACTTAGAGCCGGATCAAGTCACTCATGGGTTTACTGAATTCCACGACTATTTAGGTCGTTGCAAATACCGTGACTGTAGCCACACCAACGATCCAGGCTGCGCGCTGCGCGAAGCTGTTGAGCGTGGGGAAATCGCCGAAACGCGTTTCGAAAATTACCATCGCATACTGGAAAGTATGTCCGAGGTAAAATCGCGTAAAACCTTTTCCGATACTGACCGCTGACAATTAAGCTGGGCATCGCTAAAATCGCGCTCCTTTTTGTGTATGCCCGCTAAATATGGGTACTTAGCCAGGAGGCTATCTTGTTAGACAACTTTAAACTTTCGCTCCAGTACATCCTGCCTAAACTATGGCTGACTCGCCTGGCAGGTTGGGGTGCAAGCAAACGAGCTGGCTGGTTGACCAAACTGGTTATCGACCTGTTCGTTAAATACTACAAAGTCGACATGAAGGAAGCTCAGAAGCCGGATACCGCAAGCTATCGCACCTTCAATGAATTCTTCGTGCGCCCATTGCGTGACGATGTTCGTCCAATCAATACCGACCCAAATGTACTGGTGATGCCAGCAGACGGTGTTGTGAGCCAGTTAGGTCCTATCGAAGAAGATAAAATCCTGCAGGCAAAAGGCCACAACTACAGCCTCGAAGCCCTGCTTGCCGGTAACTACTTAATGGCCGATTTGTTCCGTAACGGCAGCTTCGTTACCACTTATCTGTCACCACGTGATTACCACCGTGTTCACATGCCGTGTAACGGTATTTTGCGTGAAATGATTTATGTACCGGGCGACCTGTTCTCCGTAAACCATTTAACCGCGCAAAACGTGCCGAACCTGTTTGCACGTAACGAACGTGTTATCTGTCTGTTCGATACCGAGTTTGGCCCAATGGCGCAAATCCTGGTGGGTGCCACAATTGTAGGCAGCATCGAAACCGTTTGGGCAGGTACTATCACGCCACCGCGTGAAGGTGTAATCAAACGCTGGACATGGCCTGCCGGAGACAACGAAGGCTCCGTGGCGCTGCTGAAAGGCCAGGAAATGGGTCGCTTCAAACTCGGTTCCACAGTCATTAACTTGTTTGCACCAGGTAAAGTGAACCTGGCTGAACAGCTACAAAGCCTGTCTGCGACCAAAATTGGTGAGCCGCTGGCAATCTCTACCGAGCCGGTTATCGAACCGGAAGTGCCAGTGAGTGAGATTTCTGAAATGGAAGTTGCTGCCGATCAGGAAAGCAAACCAGACGTTTAACTCTCCTACCCCAGCCCTCTGCACATCGCTACGAGGGCTGGTTCACTTAAAGGTACTGACGTGCGCCTGATAATCACAATTCTGATGGCCTGGTGCCTTAGTCTACCGACGTATGCCGCCACAGCCCCCGACGCCAAACAAATCTCCCAGGAACTAGAACAAGCTAAGTCTGCAAAAGACAAACCTGGTAGCCCTGAAACCGTGGAAGCACTTCAGGCCGCGCTCAACGCGCTTGATGAACGCAAAGTCTCGCTGGAACGAGCCACGCAATACCAGCAAGTTATCGATAACTTCCCCAAACTCTCTGACACCTTGCGTCGGCAGATCAATAATCTGCGCGATGAACCGCCAAAAGTGCCAGAGACCATGAGCACCGATGCGTTAAATCAGGAAATCCTGCAAGTTAGCAGCCAATTACTGGATAAAAGCCGCCTTGCACAGCAAGAGCAGGAACGCACTAGAGAAATCACCGATTCGCTCAGCCAACTGCCTCAACAGCAAACCGATGCGCGCCGCCAGTTAAACGAGGTGGAACGTCGGATGGGTACCCCGCCGGCCACCAGCACACCGCTAGCGCAGGCACAAAATCTCTCTTTACAGGCTGAATCATCACGCCTGAAAGCCCTGGTCGATGAACTGGAGCTGGCACAGTTGTCAGCCAGTAACCGCCAGGAACTTGCTCGCCTGCGCGCTGAGCTTGCCCAGAAACAGAGCGAACACCTGGATGCCTATCTCCAGGCATTACGTAATCAGTTGAATAACCAGCGCCAGCGAGAAGCTGAAAAGGCCCTGGAAAGTACCGAGTTATTGGCAGAAAGCAGCGCCAACCTGCCATCAGGTATCGTTGACCAGTTTAAAAATAACCGTGAATTATCCCAGGCGTTGAATCAACAGGCTCAGCGCATGGATTTAGTGGCCTCTCAGCAACGCCAGGCCTCAAGCCAGACCTTGCAAGTGCGTCAGGCACTCAACACACTGCGCGAACAGTCACAATGGCTTGGCGTGTCGAATGTGTTGGGTGAAGCCTTACGCGCTCAGGTAGCTCGTTTACCTGAAATGCCAAAGCCTCAGCAACTGGATACCGAACTTGGTCAGCTGCGTGTACAGCGTCTGCATTATGAAGACCTGATGAACAAGCAGCAGCAATTACGCCAGATTCGTCAGAACGATGGCCAGGAGCTTACCAGTGAGCAAAACCGTATTCTGGAAGCGCAATTGCGCACCCAGCGCGAACTGCTCAATTCCTTGCTGCAAGGTGGCGATAACCTGATTCTTGAGCTCACCAAACTGAAAGTGGCGAATAGCCAACTGGAAGATGCGTTAAAAGAGGTCAACGAAGCAACACACCGTTACCTGTTCTGGACCTCAGATGTCAGCCCGATGGGCATCACCTGGCCGGTGGAGATTGTGCAGGATTTGCGTCGTCTGGTATCGATGGACACCTTCAGCCAGCTTGGCAGTGCCACCATCATGATGCTAACCAGCAAGGAAACACTGCTGCCACTGTTCGCTGCATTGATACTGGTGGGCTTTAGTGTCAGCTCCCGCCGCCATTTCTCTGCTTTCCTTGAGCGCTCTAGTGCGAAGGTCGGTAAGGTCACTCAGGATCACTTCAGCCTAACCTTGCGTACCGTTTTCTGGTCGATTCTGGTGGCTCTGCCTTTACCTGTTTTGTGGGCAACGCTCGGTTACGGGCTGCAAGCTGCCTGGCCGTATCCCCTTGCAGTAGCTATCGGTGATGGGGTGACTGCCACGGTTCCGCTGCTGTGGGCCGTGATGATTTGCGCCACGTTCGCCCGTCCAAATGGTTTGTTCATTGTTCATTTTGGCTGGCCGCAGCACCGTGTTGCCCGCGCCATGCGCTATTACCTGATGAGCATCGGCTTAATCGTGCCGCTGATTATGGCATTGATTATGTTTGATAATCTGAACGATCGGGAGTTCTCCGGCTCTCTCGGCAGACTATGCTTTATGTTAATTTGCGGTGCAATGGCACTGGTCACCCTGAGCCTGAAACGCGCGGGCATTCCGCTGTATCTGGATAAACAAGGTAATAGCGAAAACATCGCTAACACCATTTTGTGGAACCTGCTGCTTGCCGCCCCGTTGCTCGCCATTCTTGCAGCGGCAGTGGGTTACCTGGCAACTGCACAGGCCTTGCTGGCAAGGCTTGAAACGTCAGTGGCTATCTGGTTCTTACTGCTCGTTGTGTACCATATCTTCCGCCGTTGGATGCTGATTCAGCGCCGCCGCCTGGCCTTTGACCGCGCTAAACATCGCCGTGCTGAAATACTCGCCCAACGTGCGCGTGGTGAAGAAGAAGCTGCACATAGCCACAGCAATGAAGGCTCATCAGAAACTATCGAAGAACCTGAAATCGATCTGGATACCATCAGCGTGCAATCACTGCGTCTGGTGCGTTCGATTTTGATGCTGATTGCGCTTTTGTCGGTCATTGTGTTGTGGTCAGAAATCCACTCTGCATTTGGCTTCCTTGAGAACATCACCTTGTGGGATGTGACCTCAACGGTACAAGGCGTGGAAAGCATCGAGCCGATAACCCTGGGTTCAGTGTTAATTGCCATTCTGGTGCTGATTATCACCATGCAACTGGTACGTAACCTCCCTGCACTACTCGAACTTGCGCTCTTACAGCACCTGGATTTGGCGCCAGGTACGGGTTACGCCATTACCACCGTAACTAAATATCTGCTGTTACTGGTCGGTACGTTGGTCGGCTTCTCAATGATTGGTATCGAGTGGTCGAAATTACAGTGGCTGGTTGCGGCCCTCGGTGTTGGTCTGGGTTTTGGTTTGCAGGAAATTTTCGCCAACTTTATCTCTGGCCTGATAATCCTGTTCGAGAAGCCGATTCGTATTGGCGACACCGTGACAATCCGCGATCTCACCGGCAGCGTCACCAAGATCAACACCCGTGCTACCACCATCAGCGACTGGGACCGTAAAGAGATAATCGTGCCAAATAAAGCGTTTATCACCGAGCAGTTTATCAACTGGTCGTTATCGGATTCAGTCACGCGTGTGGTGCTCACAGTTCCGGCCCCGTCTGATGCAAACAGCGAGGAAGTCACGAAGGTGTTGTTGCAGGCAGCCGAGCGCTGCTCGCTGGTGATTGATAACCCGGCACCAGAAGCCTTCCTGGTCGATTTACAGGCGGGTATTCAAATCTTTGAGTTGCGAATTTATGCCGCTGAGATGAACCACCGTATGCCGCTGCGCCACGAAATTCATCAGCTCATTCTGCAAGGTTTCCGTGAACACGGTATCGAGCTGCCATTCCCACCATTCCAGATGCGTCTGGATAGTCTGGGCGGGCAACGTAGTGCTAAGACGGTGACTTCTTCGGGGAAAGCGGGACGTACGCCGGGGAGTTTGTAACGAAGAGTCGGATGTCGCTTACGCTAATCCGACCTACGAAAATCAATCTGCAGTTGTAGGGTGGATAAGCGCAAGCGTTATCCACCGTTTTTTTAAGCCCTATCTACCGGGAACGCCAGCACATCAGCCAGACTTTCAGCCTTTAGCGCTAACATAATCAAACGATCCACACCTAGCGCAACACCTGAACAATCTGGCAATCCTGCCTTGAGTGCTTCCAGCAAATTCACATCAATCGGCTGCTGTGGCAAACCGCGAGCAACACGTTTGCGATTATCCTGCTCGAAACGCTGCTGCTGCTCACGCGCATCGGTCAATTCGTGGAAACCATTCGCCAGCTCAATACCTCGGAAGTAAACCTCGAAACGCTCCGCAACGCGGTGATCCTCGGTGCTGATCTGCGCAAGGGCTGCCTGGCTTGCCGGGAAGTGATAAACAAACGTCGGTTTGTCTTTACCAATATGTGGCTCAACACCCATGCTGAACAGCAGCTGCAGCAAGGTATCGCGGTCTTCTTCTTGATCGGCAATGTTGCTTAAATCGAGTTTTTTCGCCACTTCGCGCAACTGCGTTTTATCCGCAGAAAGTGGGTCAATTTCCAGATGGCGCTGGAAAGCCTGCTGATATGAGAGAGACTCCGCGGCATCAGTTTCCAGAACCTGTTGCAGTAAATCATCAACTTCATTCATCAGACGATACATATCGTAGCAAGGGCGGTACCACTCCAGCATAGTGAACTCTGGATTATGGTGGCGACCCATCTCTTCATTACGGAAGCTACGGCACAGCTGGAATACCGGGCCGATGCCCGCCGCCAGCAGGCGTTTCATGTGATATTCCGGGCTGGTCATCAGGTACAAATTCACGCCCTGAGCGTGGCCTGGGCCCACAAAACGGGTTTCAAACGGGAACAGATTAATGTCCGTTACCGTAGCCTGACTCATGCACGGTGTTTCCACCTCCAGTACACCGCGGTCGGCAAAAAAACGCCGAATGACTGCCATGATCGCAGCGCGTTTTAACAGGTTGGGGATGGATGCGCTCGGCTGCCAGGTGGCCGTTTCGCTCATGGTGGAGTCTCCGTATTCAAACAAGGCCGAGAAGTCTACCCGCATCGCATAAGGGAGACAAATTTTGCGCAGTAAATTTTCACCATCATTTATACCCGAGAAACTTCGAGATGCAGGTAGGCGGTAAACGAGCAAATCCCGATGAGCTTACTGAAGTAAGTGATTCGGGTGAGTGAGTGTAGCCAACACCCCTGCATTTTGAAGGGCGACGGGTATACGCGGCAAGGGCGCTGATAATGTGAATTTCGTGACGTAACTCATCACTACTACTAATTAATTGCTGAACTGAACAGCAAAAAAATCGAACACGTCAAATTTCCTTAAAAAGCCTGCGGCTATAATCCGCTACCTACAAAGGAGCAGGGAAAACCCTTTCGCTATAGCTGCCGCCGTATCGGTGAACTACCTTTGGTTAAATTAGCTATGCGAAATAACTAAAATCTGGAGGAATGTCGTGCAAACCTTTCAAGCCGATCTTGCCATAATAGGCGCTGGCGGAGCGGGCTTACGAGCAGCCATCGCGGCGGCACAAGCCAATCCACAAGCCAAAATCGCTCTGATCTCCAAAGTCTACCCAATGCGTAGCCACACCGTGGCCGCCGAAGGGGGTTCTGCTGCCGTTACGCAGGATCACGACAGTTACGAATACCATTTCAACGACACCGTTTCCGGTGGCGACTGGTTGTGCGAGCAGGACGTAGTCGACTACTTCGTGCATAACTGCCCAACCGAAATGACACAGCTTGAGCAATGGGGTTGCCCATGGAGCCGCCGTCCGGACGGTTCAGTGAACGTTCGCCGTTTTGGTGGCATGAAGATTGAGCGTACCTGGTTTGCCGCGGATAAAACCGGCTTCCATATGCTCCACACCCTGTTCCAGACCTCATTACAGTTCCCGCAAATCCAGCGTTTTGACGAGCACTTCGTGCTCGATATCCTGGTTGATGATGGTGCTGCTCGTGGCCTGGTCGCCATGAATATGATGGAAGGCACGCTGGTACAAATCCGCGCAAACGCCGTTGTTATGGCAACCGGTGGTGCTGGTCGTGTTTATCGCTATAACACTAACGGCGGCATCGTGACCGGCGATGGTATGGGCATGGCATTGAGCCACGGCGTACCGTTGCGTGATATGGAATTTGTGCAATATCACCCAACCGGCCTGCCAGGTTCCGGCATTCTGATGACGGAAGGCTGCCGTGGTGAAGGCGGTATTCTGGTTAACAAAGACGGCTATCGCTATCTGCAAGATTACGGCATGGGGCCTGAAACCCCTCTGGGCGAGCCGCGCAACAAATATATGGAACTCGGTCCGCGCGACAAAGTTTCTCAGGCCTTCTGGCACGAATGGCGCGCAGGCCGTACCGTTCCTACGCCACGTGGCGATGTGGTTTATCTCGACCTGCGTCACCTGGGCGAGAAAAAACTTCTCGAACGTCTGCCGTTTATCTGCGAACTGGCAAAAGCGTATGTTGGCGTCGACCCGGTTAAAGAGCCGATTCCTGTTCGCCCTACCGCGCACTACACCATGGGTGGTATCGAAACCGACAGTCAGTGCGAATCACGCATTAAAGGCCTATTCGCAGTCGGCGAATGTTCGTCTGTTGGTCTGCATGGTGCGAACCGTTTAGGTTCGAACTCTCTGGCAGAATTGGTGGTGTTTGGTCGCCTGGCAGGTGAAGGTGCGATGCGTCGTGCTAACGAAGCACAGCCCGCCAATGATGCTGCATTGAATGCACAAGCGGCTGATGTCGAAACTCGCCTGAAGAAACTGGTGAATCAGGAAGGTACTGAGAACTGGTCGAAGATCCGCGATGAAATGGGTCTGTCCATGGAAGAAGGTTGCGGTATTTATCGCACACCAGAACTGATGCAGAAAACGAAAGACAAGCTGGCTGAGCTGCAGGAGCGCTTCAAACGCGTTCGCATTACTGACACATCCAGCGTGTTCAATACTGATTTGCTCTACACCATCGAGCTGGGCCACGGCCTGAACGTTGCCGAATGTATGGCGCACTCAGCGATGGCTCGTAAAGAGTCTCGCGGCGCGCACCAGCGTCTGGACGAAGGTTGCACCGAGCGTGATGACGTGAACTTCCTGAAGCACACTCTCGCTTTCCGTGACGCGAATGGAACTACGCGTCTGGAATACAGCGATGTGAAAATCACCACCCTGCCACCGGCAAAACGCGTCTACGGTGCGGAATCAGAAGCGGCCGATAAGAAGAAGGAGGCGTCTAATGGCTGATGCGATGAAGACCCTGAAGATTGAAGTGGTGCGCTACAACCCGGAAACGGATAACGAGCCACACAGTGCAATCTATGAAGTGCCTTATGATGAGCAAACCTCGCTGCTGGATGCGCTGGGTTATATCAAAGACAACCTGGCACCTGATCTCAGCTATCGCTGGTCATGCCGTATGGCTATCTGCGGCTCTTGCGGCATGATGGTCAACCGCGTGCCTAAACTGGCTTGTAAAACCTTCCTGCGCGAATACACCAAAGGCATGAAGGTTGAAGCGCTGGCAAACTTCCCTATTGAGCGCGATTTGGTGGTCGATATGACTCACTTTATCGAAAGCCTGGAAGCGATTAAGCCGTACATTATCGGCAACTCGCGTACTCCAGACCAGGGGCCAAATACCCAGACTCCAGCCCAAATGGCGAAATACCATCAGTTCTCGGGCTGCATCAACTGTGGCCTGTGTTATTCCGCATGCCCGCAGTTTGGTTTAAACCCAGAGTTTATTGGCCCGGCTGCAATCACGCTTGCTCACCGTTACAACCTGGATAACCGCGACCATGGCAAGAAAGAGCGTATGGCGCAGTTAAACGGCCAGAATGGCGTCTGGAGCTGTACTTTCGTGGGCTACTGCTCCGAAGTGTGCCCGAAACACGTCGATCCCGCAGCTGCCATCCAGCAGGGTAAAGTCGAAAGTTCGAAAGACTTTTTGATTGCTACCCTGAAACCACGCTAAGGAGTGCAAAATGACTACGAAACGTAAGCCATATGTGCGGACGATGACCCCAACCTGGTGGAAAAAACTGGGTTTCTATCGTTTTTATATGATTCGTGAAGGAACCGCTGTGCCTACCGTCTGGTTCAGCATCTTGTTGCTGTGCGGCCTTTTCTCTTTGAAAAGTGGCCCGGAAAGCTGGGCAGGGTTTGTCAGTTTCCTCCAGAACCCTATCGTGGTTATCCTCAATCTGATCACGTTAGCGGCTGCGTTGTTGCATACGAAAACCTGGTTTGAACTGGCACCAAAGGCCGCCAATATCATCATCAAAGATGACAAAATGGGGCCGGAGCCAGTGATTAAAGGGTTGTGGGCGGTGACAGTTGTCGCCACGGTCGTCATTCTGTTTATTGCACTGTTCTGGTAAGGGGGACGTCATGATTAATCCGAATCCAAAACGCTCCGACGAGCCAGTATTCTGGGGTCTGTTTGGCGCAGGCGGCATGTGGGGTGCAATCATTGCTCCTGTCATCGTGCTGTTGGTTGGCATCATGCTGCCGCTGGGGCTTTTCCCGGGCGATGCATTAGGCTATGACCGTGTGCTGGCATTCTCACAAAGCCTGATTGGTCGCCTGTTCATCTTCCTGATGATTGTGCTGCCGCTGTGGTGTGGTTTGCACCGTATCCACCACGCCATGCACGACCTGAAAATTCATGTGCCATCTGGCAAGTGGGTGTTCTACGGTCTTGCAGCCATTCTGACTGTTGTGACTTTTATTGGTGTCATCACTCTCTAAAGTTAGACATTCCAGTGACAAGGCCTGCCATGTGCAGGCCTTTTTCTTTGTATCTTCCCGCCTGACACATAAACATATTCGCTAAGAAACCCATGAGGACTGATGATAAATTGAGTCGTTCAGGGCATGCTGTCGTGTCACTTTATGGAAGCTATTCAATGATGAAAAAAACACTTTGCTGTGTGCTAATGCTCACGGCCTCCTGCTCAACGCTTGCCGCCACGAAAGCGTTGACCGAACAACAGATTGCTCAGACAGTCAATCAGACCATTGAGCCCCTGCTCAAAGAGCAGAATATACCCGGTATGGCCGTCGCCGTTATTTATCAGGGAAAACCCTATTACTTCACGTACGGTCAGGCTGATATCGCCAAAAATTTACCGGTCACCAAAGAGACATTGTTTGAACTCGGCTCTGTCAGTAAGACCTTTACCGGTGTTCTGGGTGGCGATAGCGTAGCCCGTGGGGAAATAAAACTAAGCGACCCGGCAACGAAGTACTGGCCTGCACTCACCGGTAAGCAATGGAAAGACATTAACCTACTGCAACTTGCCACCTATACCGCAGGGGGCTTACCGCTACAGGTTCCTGATGAAGTCACAAACCAGGCTTCCTTACTCCACTTTTACCAGAACTGGCAGCCACAATGGGCTCCGGGATCCACTCGTCTCTATGCTAATGCCAGCATCGGCCTCTTCGGCGCGTTGGCGGTGAAGCCATCAGGAATGAGCTTTGAAGAGGCAATGTCCAGACGCGTATTCCAGCCGTTAAACCTTGTGCATACATGGATAAAAGTGCCCGCATCTGAGGAGCACAACTACGCATGGGGCTACCGTAACGATAAGGCAGTGCACGTTTCACCAGGCATGCTGGATGCAGAAGCCTATGGCGTGAAAACAACGATTGAAGATATGGCCAGTTGGGTACAGGCAAACATCAAGCCTGAACAGGTAGGTTCTTCAACATTACGTAAGGGAATTGAGCTCGCACAAACACGCTACTGGCGCATCGGCAGCATGTATCAGGGCTTAGGTTGGGAGATGCACAACTGGCCGGTTGATGCCGAAACCGTGGTAAATGGCAGCGATAATAAAGTAGCGCTTTCCCCTCAAACGGCGACAGCCATCGAACCGCCTGCGCCTGTTGTTAAGGCATCCTGGGTTCACAAAACAGGCTCAACCGGGGGCTTTGGGACTTATGTAGCGTTTATTCCCGAGCAACAACTTGGCATCGTGATGATGGCAAATAAAAGCTACCCAAATCCTGAGCGGGTTAAAGCCGGGTACAAAATCCTCGCAGCATTACAGTAATGCATACCGGCCTGCTCAGCAGGCCTTTTTATTTCTGCCCGCATACCGCTTTTTTGCTGCTGCCTTCTACACTTAGCTAAAACAGCAGAAGGAATTAGCTATGCGCATCTGGCCGATTATCACCACTCTTGCAGTTGCGTTTCTCGTTGTTGCCTGTAGCTCTCCAACCCCTCCACCAGGAACCACGGTGGTCAATAATTTTGAAGCAAAACGCTATCTCGGCAAGTGGTATGAAATTGCCCGTCTTGACCACAAATTTGAAAGCGGGCTAGAGCAAGTGACTGCTACATATAGCACCATGGATGACGGTGGAATTCGTGTGATAAACAGAGGATTTAATCCCGACAGGCAGATGTGGCAGCAAAGTGTCGGCAAAGCTTACTTCACTGGAAACCCAAGTCGCGCAGCACTAAAAGTCTCATTCTTTGGGCCGTTTTACGGTGGGTATAATGTGATAGCCATTGATAAAGATTACCGGCACGCACTGGTGTGCGGGCCGGATAAAGACTATCTGTGGATATTGTCACGCACCCCGACAATCAGCAGTGAAGTGAAGCAACAGATGCTTAATATCGCGACACAACAGGGCTTCCCGGTCGAGAAGTTACTGTGGATTAAACAACCCACCAATTAATGAGTGCTAATTTTCAGGCCAATAATCCCGACGACAATCAAAGCCAGGCTCGCAATGCGGGCCAGGTTTGCTGATTCGCCTAACAGCAAGATACCTGTGGTGGCAGCACCTACGGCACCAATTCCTGTCCAGACGGCGTAAGCCGTACCGGTCGGCAACGTTTTCATTGACCAGGACAGCAGCGCGATGCTGACAACCATGGCAACTACGGTGATAACGCTTGGCCACAGGCGGGTGAAACCATGGGTATATTTCAGGCCCACAGCCCACACAACTTCTAATAAACCGGCGATAACAAGAATAAACCAGGCCATATACAGCTCCATTATTGGGGCCGTCCCCGGAAATCAAGAAGCGCGAATGGGTCGTCCCATAAGGCTGGTGAGGGCACTATTTTAACGATCGGCCGCAGACAAAAAAGTCCAACAGGACTTTCTTATCATAAAAACCAGTAAAGTTTTGTTTCCACATCTGGCGGGAGTTTTGACATTAAGCCGAGAAATGAACGCAATTTAACCCGTAAATCCACAATTCATTTCAGGTGCTTTTTTCATAATATAATGTTTTATTTGGCATTCAGAAAAGGCTGTAATAGTGAGTCACGCGAACGGTAATTATGCATAAGATATTGTTAATTGACCGCTGCCATTATACCCGGCAGGGATTCAAATATTGGCTTAGTCAAAACCCTGCTTTTTCTATTTCTGAAACTGATAATTTACTTGTAGCTCGCGAGAAAATAATACAATGGCGACCTAATCTTGTTATTGCCGATTTCACCAGTTTCGCCAGCTCTCTACATAATATCCAACAGCTCTCATCTATTTATTCTGCCTGTGGTACATCAATTCGATTAATGTTACTTAACAGTATCCGTCACGAAAAGATCGAAGAGTACTGTCTGGCTCAGGGCTCACGCTCGCTACATAGTAAATCCGTTCCACTAGCGGAGCTTTACGACACTATTCAGAAGCAACTTAGTGCCCGCCCACCTTTTCATCCGGTACGGCAGTATGCATCTCCTCTTCTTACATTGCGTGAGGAGCGTATATTAAAGTTGTGGACCGATGAGGCCAATAATGATTTTATCGCCAGAATAATGGGGATTAGTACCAAGACGGTTTATACCTATAAGCGGAATATCCGTATGAAGTTAGGGATTAATAATCGCTATTCATTGTTTATAGAGCAACAACATTAACGAAAGGAATTACGGTACGGCAATGATACCGTACCGTCGGTGATACTTTAATTCTGCGCTTTTGTTGCAGCACCTGAAATGGCCTGGCCGCCATCCTGAATATCTTCACCCACGCCTTTGGTGGTATTACACGCGGTAAGTAACGACGAAAGCACTATGAGAGAAAAGAACGCTGCAATAGTTTTCTTAATCATGACCGTTTCCTTTTTTGACCATATTGTTTGTGTATAGCAGTTAAAGCATAGACAAAAATTGGCAAGCTGAAGGAAAAAGCGGATTTTTAGGAGTGTTGGTAATTACTTGTTTGCTGCACGTTCGATGGAGCCGCCAAGGTGCTTGAGATCTTCACCAAAGCCGCGGGTGGTATTACAACCGGCGAGAAACGAGGTTAACAACGTGATGAAAAGTAAATGCTTAATCAAACGGTTCATCTTCCCTGCCTTTTGTAAGTGGCGACGAAGTGCTAAACCCCGTCGCCAATCTTCACGTATTACTTAACGCGAGAAACGTATTCGCCAGAGCGGGTGTCAACTTTGATCACTTCGCCAGTCTGAACGAACAAAGGTACTTTAACCACAGCACCAGTAGACAGTTTTGCAGGCTTACCACCGGTACCAGCAGTATCACCTTTCAGACCTGGATCGGTTTCAACGATTTCCAGCTCTACAAAGTTTGGTGGTTGTACGGCGATTGGACGGCCGTTCCACAGGGTGACGATACATTCGGCCTGATCCAGCATCCACTTAGCATTTTCGCCAATGGCTTTTTCATCAGCTGCCAGCTGCTCGAAAGTTTCGTTGTTCATGAAGTGGTAGAACTCACCGTCGTTGTACAGGTAAGTCAGGTTCATATCGATAACGTCTGCGCCTTCAGCGGAGTCGGTAGATTTGAAAGTTTTTTCTACGCGGGTGCCAGTCAACAGGCGGCGCATTTTAACGCGAGCAAAGGCTTGGCCTTTACCTGGTTTCACGAACTCACTGGATTCAACCGCGTAAGGTTCGCCTTCAAACATGATTTTAAGACCGGCACGAAAATCGTTGCTAGAATAAGTCGCCATAAGGCCCTCTGAAATTGTTAATTGGTAGCTTAGCCAAAAAATGGCACACATTGTAACCCTAAATCCCCCTCGCAGAGAAGATTGGTTAACGCAACTTGGCGATGTTATAACCGATCCTGACGAACTGCTGCATATTTTAGAGCTGAACGCTGACAAAGAGTTGTTAGCGGGGCGTGATGCACGCCGACTTTTTGCCTTGCGCGTGCCGCGAGCTTTTGTCGCGCGCATGGAAAAAGGCAATCCGAACGACCCACTATTACACCAGGTGTTAACTTCGAAAGAAGAGTTTATTGCCGCTCCCGGCTTTAGCACTGATCCGCTCGAAGAGCAGCACAGCGTGGTTCCGGGGCTGCTGCATAAATACAGTAACCGGGCGCTGTTGTTGGTTAAAGGTGGCTGTGCGGTCAACTGCCGCTACTGTTTCCGCCGCCATTTCCCCTACTCCGACAACCAGGGGAACAAGCGTAACTGGCAGGCCGCCATTTCATATATCAGCGATCACCCTGAACTCGATGAGATCATTTTTTCTGGCGGCGATCCGCTTATGGCAAAAGATCATGAACTGGATTGGTTGATCAGCGAACTGGAAGCAATCCCGCATATTAAACGGCTACGTATCCACAGCCGTTTGCCGATTGTCATCCCGGCACGTATTACCGATACGCTTGTAGCACGTCTTGCGCGCTCAAGGTTGCAGGTGATTCTGGTAAACCATATCAACCATGCCAATGAGATTGATGAAGAGTTCAGAGCGGCTATGGTGGGCTTACGCCAGGCAGGCGTCACATTGCTTAACCAAAGTGTCCTGCTGCGCGATGTGAACGATAACGCACAGACTCTCGCAAACCTGAGTAATGCACTGTTCGATGCTGGCGTAATGCCCTATTACCTGCATGTGCTCGATAAAGTGCAAGGTGCGGCGCATTTCATGGTGAGTGATGATGAAGCCAGAATGATTATGCGTGAGTTACTGACGTTGATTTCCGGCTATATGGTGCCGAAGCTTGCGCGTGAGATTGGCGGAGAGCCGAGTAAAACACCATTGGATTTGCAGTTACGACAAAGTTAATTCAGAAATGAATTTTGTAGGTCGGGTAAGCACAACACCACACGACCTACAAAATTAAACTTAGATCAGTTCGGGCACTTATAAACCTGACCAGTCATTTTGCTGGCAGTCGGAGCAAAGCTCGACAACAAGTTTTGCGTCGGGCTGCTCACGCCATACAGCACGTTACCACCCATCGCCGCTGCGTTATTACGCAGAGCATTAGCCGCGCCGCGCATAGAACCACCTTCATCACCATGTTGGCCTGACAACCAGTTACTTTGCTCGCCGGTTGCGGTGCCAATCAGCTGGCATTCAGTGCCTGGCTTCTCTTCAACGAAACGAACGCTCTGGCCATTAGTGCTTAAATCATTGCTGGTGCTACATCCTGCCAGCAGCAGCGCTGCCACAGCTATTCCTGCTGAAACTTTAATGCGCATGTTCTTCCCCGTTATCAATGCCGTCTTGAATAGTAGCGGGCAGTCATCGCCCGGTGAGATCTTATACCAGAGTGCGACCAAAAAGAAAAAACCCTCAGACATTTCTGCCTGAGGGTTTTCTTAACACGGTGTTACTTCACACCAGGTGTTGGGGCAATTACATCATGCCGCCCATGCCACCCATACCACCCATACCTGCGCCGCCCATGTCTGGACCGTCAGATTTTGGCATATCGGTGATCATGCACTCGGTGGTGATCATCAGGCCAGCCACAGAAGCTGCGTACTGCAGAGCAGAACGAGTTACTTTGGTTGGATCCAGGATACCCATGTCGATCATGTTGCCGTATTCTTCAGTTGCTGCGTTGTAACCGTAGTTACCGTCGCCCGCTTTCACGTTGTTAGCAACAACAGATGGCTCTTCGCCGCAGTTCAGAACGATCTGACGCAGTGGGGATTCCATTGCGCGCAGCGCAACTTTGATACCCACGTTCTGGTCTTCGTTCTGGCCACGCAGTTCAGACAGTTTAGAAGCTACGCGAATCAGCGCAACACCACCACCGGCAACCACACCTTCTTCAACCGCAGCACGGGTAGCGTGCAGGGCATCTTCAACGCGTGCTTTCTTCTCTTTCATTTCAACTTCGGTAGCAGCACCGACTTTGATTACTGCAACGCCGCCAGCCAGTTTAGCTACGCGCTCTTGCAGTTTTTCACGGTCGTAATCAGAAGTTGCTTCTTCGATTTGCTTACGAATCTGAGTCACACGACCCTGGATTGCGTCTTCTTCACCATTACCATCGATGATAGTAGTGGTGTCTTTGTTGATAACGATACGTTTAGCAGTACCCAGATCTTCCAGAGTCGCTTTTTCCAGCTCCATACCGATCTCTTCAGAGATTACGGTACCGCCAGTCAGAGTTGCGATATCTTGCAGCATTGCTTTACGACGGTCGCCAAAGCCAGGTGCTTTAACAGCAGCAACTTTAACGATGCCACGCATGGTGTTAACCACCAGGGTCGCCAACGCTTCGCCTTCAACATCTTCAGCAATGATCAGCAGTGGTTTGCCTGCTTTCGCAACGGCTTCCAGTACTGGCAGCATTTCACGGATGTTGGAGATTTTTTTGTCAGCCAGCAGGATGAACGGGCTTTCCAGTTCGATAGAACCAGTTTCAGGCTTGTTGATGAAGTACGGAGACAGGTAGCCACGGTCAAACTGCATACCTTCTACAACGTCCAGCTCGTCTTGCAGGCCAGTGCCTTCTTCAACGGTGATAACGCCTTCTTTGCCTACTTTCTCCATTGCTTCAGCAATCAGAGTACCCACGGTTTCGTCGGAGTTAGCAGAGATAGTACCAACCTGAGCGATTGCTTTAGAGTCAGAGCAAGGAACAGACAGTGCTTTCAGCTCTTCAACAGCGGCGATAACAGCTTTATCGATACCGCGTTTCAGGTCCATTGGGTTCATGCCCGCAGCAACAGCTTTCAGGCCTTCAGTGATGATGGACTGAGCCAGCACGGTTGCAGTGGTAGTACCGTCGCCCGCAGCGTCGTTCGCTTTAGAAGCAACTTCTTTAACCATCTGCGCACCCATGTTTTCGAACTTGTCTTCCAGTTCGATTTCACGCGCTACAGAAACACCATCTTTAGTGATAGTCGGTGCACCGAAAGATTTATCCAGAACAACGTTACGGCCTTTAGGACCGAGGGTAACTTTCACTGCATCTGCCAGTACGTTAACGCCACGCAGCATTTTCACACGAGCGTCATTACCGAATTTTACGTCTTTAGCTGCCATTCTTAACTTTCCTTAAATTCGTTTATGTTCGTTCAGTTATTGCGCGTATTACGCTTCAACAATTGCCAGGATGTCGCTTTCTGCCATGATCAACACTTCTTCATTGTCGATCTTCTCAGATTTCACGCCGTAGCCATCGTTGAAAATTACGATATCGCCGACTTTAACGTCCAGCGGTTGTACGTTACCGTTTTCCAGGATGCGGCCTTTACCGACAGCGATGATTTCGCCACGAGTTGATTTGCCTGCTGCGCTGCCAGTCAGAACGATGCCGCCCGCAGATTTAGATTCAACTTCTTTACGCTTGACGATAACGCGGTCATGTAATGGACGAATGCTCATGTGATAGCTCTCCTTTGAGAAAGTCATTATCAATTGTTTAGGTAACGCCGGCCCAAAATGGGTTATCGGCTGGTGACCTGAGAGATGGGGATGAGCCTTCCCCCCTTCAAGGGGGAAAACAAAAAAATTTTCGATTTTTAACGATTATGACGATCGTCGTTATCGCGATCATCTAGCTGTTTGGGAGCATCATCTTTACGTTGATACTCGCCGTCGAACGTTGAACCACCGCCGGTGCCCGCGCTAAAACCACCACCTGGTGTACGTGAGAAACGTAGATGTGGCATCAGTTTCAGCGTCAGATGCTTCTGTACTGGTGGCAGTAACAGCAGCAAGCCCAGGAAGTCGGTGAAGAAGCCAGGCAACAACAACAGCAAGCCTGCGATGATGAGCGAAACGCTTTTAATCATCTCAACCGCCGGGCTTTCACCCGCTGCCATTTTCTGCTGCATCAGCATGAAGTTTTTAAAACCCTGGTTGCGAACCAGCGACATACCAATTACTGAAGTGAATATCACCAGCACAAGCGTCAGGAAGACACCCATGACGTGGGCGACCTGAATAAACAATGAAATCTCTATGTATACATAGAGAAAGACGGCAATTAACGGTATCCAGCGCACCGTACACTCCTGTAGTTGGAAAAGCCCGTAGTAAAACCTGAGCAATTGTAGCAAGCGCCATCAAGCACTTGCGAAAATAGGTTAGCAATTATGCACAGTCAAAGAGATGGCGACGCCATAGTCAAAAATCAATCTAAGCGCCCTATTATTTTTTTGGAAGTTTTCAACAATTGATCAACATCACATATTAATAATTGTTATGTGAGCAGACCTTTTAATAAGTGATCCAGATTACTGCTTTTCGCTATCATCAGCATATCATCACGGCACGCAGACCGAATATGGACATAATCGTCGGTCTATTCATCGCACAACCGTAGATCCTGTGTGTGCAATGATCAATCAATGGCAGCTTTAATTAAGAAGGTTCACATGTTAAATAACATTCGTATCGAAGAAGATTTGTTGGGTACCAGGGAAGTGCCAGCGGATGCCTATTATGGTGTTCATACTCTGAGAGCGATTGAAAACTTCTACATAAGCAACAGCAAAATCAGTGATATACCTGAATTTGTGCGCGGCATGGTCATGGTTAAGAAAGCAGCGGCAATGGCGAACAAGGAGTTGCAAACCATTCCGAAAAGCATCGCAAACACCATTATCCAGGCCTGTGATGAAGTGCTGAATAACGGCAAGTGCATGGACCAATTCCCGGTGGACGTTTACCAGGGCGGTGCCGGTACTTCCGTCAACATGAATACCAACGAAGTGCTCGCCAACATTGGGCTTGAGCTGATGGGCCACCAGAAAGGTGAGTACCAGTTCCTGAACCCGAATGACCACGTAAACAAATGCCAATCCACCAATGATGCCTACCCGACAGGTTTCCGAATCGCGGTGTACGCTTCTATTGTGAAACTGATTGATGCTATCAACCAGTTAGGCGATGGCTTCCAACGCAAAGCGGTTGAGTTCGAGAATGTCCTGAAAATGGGTCGTACTCAGCTACAAGACGCCGTACCAATGACGCTGGGCCAGGAATTCCACGCATTCAACGTGTTGTTGAATGAAGAAACCCGCAACTTGCTGCGTACCGCAGAACTGCTGCTGGAAGTGAACCTCGGTGCGACCGCCATCGGTACTCGCCTGAACACCCCTGATGGTTATCAACAACTGGCGGTCCAGAAACTGGCTGAAGTCAGCAACCTGCCATGCGTACCAGCTGAAGACCTGATTGAAGCGACTTCCGACTGCGGCGCATACGTCATGGTTCACAGCTCGCTCAAACGCCTGGCGGTGAAAATGTCGAAGATCTGTAACGACCTTCGCCTGCTCTCATCCGGCCCGCGTTCCGGCCTGAACGAAATCAACCTGCCAGAGCTGCAAGCCGGTTCTTCTATTATGCCTGCCAAAGTGAACCCGGTAATTCCAGAAGTGGTGAACCAGGTTTGCTTCAAAGTGATTGGCAACGACATCACCGTAACTATGGCTTCCGAAGCCGGTCAGCTGCAGCTGAACGTAATGGAACCTGTCATTGGCCAGGCGATGTTCGAGTCCATTCATATCCTGACCAATGCTTGCTACAACCTGCTGGAAAAATGCATCAACGGCATCACTGCTAATAAAGAAGTGTGTGAAAGCTACGTTTACAACTCAATTGGTATCGTGACTTATCTGAACCCATTCATTGGCCACCACAATGGTGACATCGTTGGGAAGATCTGTGCCGAAACCGGTAAGAGCGTGCGTGAAGTCGTTCTGGAGCGCGGCCTGTTAACCGAAGCCGAGTTGGATGATATTTTCTCTATCAACAACCTGATGCACCCGGTTTATAAAGCGAAGCGTTATACCGATGAAAGCGAACAGTAACCTTTCCGGTCCTTAACAAAAGGCACGTCCATTGGACGTGCCTTTTTCATTTGTATCACCAACAAAAACACAACAAATAATTATCAATTAATCAAACACAAGGACGGAAATCATGTTTGGAGCAGAACTCGTTATCGTGCTTTTAGCGATATATCTTGGGGCCAGACTCGGCGGCATAGGGATTGGCTTTGCTGGCGGTTTTGGTGTGCTGGTTTTAACGCTTGTTTTTCAGGTAAAACCGGGCTCTATCCCATTTGATGTAATCGAAATCATCATGGCAGTTATTGCCGCGATTGCCGCCATGCAGGTAGCAGGCGGAATGGACTATCTGGTCAGCCTTGCAGAAAAACTGCTGCGTCGCCATCCGAAATACATCACCTTCCTCGCTCCGCTCGTGACATGGTTTATGACTATTCTTGCGGGAACGGGTCATACTGCATTTTCCACGCTTCCGGTAATTACGGAAGTTGCCAAAGAACAAGGCATTCGCCCATCGCGCCCATTGTCTATCGCCGTTGTGGCCTCACAAATTGCGATTACTGCCTCGCCAATTTCTGCGGCTGTAGTGTTCTTCTCCGGCATTCTTGAGCCAATGGGCATCAGCTACCTGACTCTACTGAGCATCTGTATTCCGGTTACGCTGGTAGCCGTTATGCTGACAGCGATTGTGTGTAACTTCCTGGGCAGTGAACTGAAAGATGACCCGGTTTATCAGGAACGTCTGGCTAAAGGCGAAGTAAAACTGCGTGGGGCCAGCGTGTTTGAATTAAAACCTCATGCAAAACGCTCGGTGCTACTGTTCCTTATCGGTATCGTTGCCGTCATGCTGTACGCCACCGCCATCAGCGACACCGTTGGCCTGATTCAAAACCCTATCCTGCCGCGTAACGAAGCGATTGTGGTGTTTATGCTGACCATCGCTACGCTTATCTCCTTCACCTGTAAAATCGATACTGGCGAAATCCTCAATGCCAGCACATTCAAATCGGGCATGAGTGCTTGTATCTGCGTACTGGGTGTAGCCTGGTTGGGTGATACCTTCGTTAAAAACCATATCCAGGATATTCAGGCCGTTGCGGGTGACTTACTGCAAAGCTATCCGTGGTTGCTGGCTGTAGTGCTGTTCTTCGCAGCCACTTTGCTTTACTCCCAGGCAGCAACCACCAAAGCTCTGATGCCAGCGGCATTAATGCTTGGTGTTAGCCCACTGACCGCCATCGCCTCTTTCGCCGCTGTTTCAGCGCTGTTCGTGCTGCCAACTTACCCAACCTTACTGGCTGCGGTAGAGATGGATGACACTGGCTCAACGCGTATTGGTAAATACGTGTTTAACCACGCGTTCTTAATTCCTGGTGTTATCGCTATTACGCTGTGCGTGATCCTCGGCTTCATTGTCGGCGGCATGGTTCTGTAAATCTTTTAAAACACGGGTCGCACTGCGGCCCGTTTAACGCCCCCACTCACTCCCACATGCTATAGTCAACCGCGAATCCACCAGATACGAGGTTAGCTATGCCGACTACCCAGGCTGTTGTCATCCTTTGTACTGCCCCAGATGAAGCCACCGCTCAGGAACTTGCCGCCCTTGTGCTGGCTGAGAAACTGGCGGCCTGCGTCACCTTATTGCCCGGTGCGACATCGCTCTATTACTGGGAAGGGAAAATGGAACAGGAGTATGAGGTTCAAATGCTGCTCAAAAGCGACATCGAGCATCAGGAAGCGCTGCTGGCTTGCCTGAAATCGCATCACCCATATCAAACCCCTGAATTACTGGTTCTGCCAGTTACCCACGGAGATAGTGAATACCTCTCATGGCTCTACGCATCTTTGCGCTAATTTTTGCGCTATTCAGCTCACACGCTTTTGCAGGTCTTTTCGACAACCAAAGCAAATCTCAGTTTGTGCCGGTCGACCAGGCTTTTGCATTCGATTTTCAGCAATCTGACCACCAGCTCAACCTGAACTGGCAGATAAAACCCGGCTACTACCTTTATCGCCAGCAGATAAAACTCAACCCTGCACAAGCCGAACTCGCGCCGCTGGAGTTGCCAAAAGGCACCTGGCATGAAGACGAGTTTTACGGCAAGACTGAGATCTATACCCAGCAGCTTAATCTACCGATAACGATTGAGAAGGCGAGCAAAGGGGCAACTGTTAGCGTGACGTATCAGGGCTGCGCCGAAGCGGGCTTCTGTTACCCGCCTGAGACGCGCGTGGTGCCACTTAGTGAAGTTCTGCCAGCAGCAAATTCATCAGCGCCCGTGGCTGTTGCGCCAAAGCCACCAGCAGACGCTACAGATACTAAAACCACGCAACTGCCCTTCTCCGCACTTTGGGCATTTCTAATCGGTATCGGTATCGCCTTCACGCCTTGCGTGCTGCCGATGTACCCATTGATTTCCGGCATTGTGCTCGGCGGTAAACAGCGTTTATCCACTGCTCGTGCCCTGCTGCTGACCTTTGTCTATGTGCAAGGAATGGCGCTGACCTATACCGCGCTGGGCCTTGTGGTTGCGGCGGCGGGCCTGCAATTCCAGGCAGCCCTCCAGCACCCTTACGTGCTTATCGGCCTGTCAGCGCTGTTTGTATTGCTCGCGGCTTCTATGTTTGGGCTATTCACCCTGCAACTGCCATCATCGTTGCAAACGCGCCTTACATTGATGAGTAATCGCCAGCAAGGCGGTTCCGCGGGTGGTGTGTTTGCGATGGGTGCATTAGCCGGGCTGATTTGCTCGCCTTGTACTACCGCACCGCTGAGCGCCATTCTGCTGTACATCGCCCAGAGCGGGAACATGTGGCTCGGAGGCGGCACGTTGTATCTCTACGCGTTAGGCATGGGCCTACCGTTGATGCTCATCACCGTATTCGGCAACCGTCTGCTTCCCAAAAGTGGCCCGTGGATGGAAACCGTCAAAATCGCATTTGGTTTTGTGATCCTCGCACTGCCGGTTTTCCTGTTGGAACGCATACTGGGAGATAGTTGGGGTATTCGGTTATGGGGTTTGCTCGGCGTGGCGTTCTTCGGCTGGGCATTTATTACCAGCCTGCAAGCAACTAAATCATGGATGCGCGTGGTGCAGATAATCCTGCTCGGCGCGGCACTGGTTTGTGCTCGCCCTCTGCAAGACTGGGCATTCGGTAATACAGTAACCGTCAGCCAGGCACATCTCAATTTCACCAAAATTGCTAACGTTGAGCAGCTCGATGCCGCACTTGCCAGTGCAAAAGGCAAACCCGTAATGCTCGATTTGTACGCCGACTGGTGTGTGGCTTGCAAAGAGTTTGAGAAATACACCTTTAGCGATGCGCAGGTACAGCAACAGTTGGGAAATACCGTTTTACTCCAGGCTGATGTTACCGCCAACAACGCGCAAGATGTGGCGCTGTTAAAGCATCTCCAGGTTTTAGGGCTACCAACGATTTTATTCTTTGATACACAAGGGCACGAGTTGCCAGAAGCACGTGTGACCGGTTTTATGAATGCTGACACCTTCCGTACGCATTTGCAGAAACTGACGCCGTAAACAACACTCATTGTGGGAAGTACACTAAATAATTCAGCTTGCATCGAGGCAGCTTGAAGTATGACGGGTACAACGGAGGAGATAACCGTGCAACGCGAAACAGTACTAGAGCACGCCTTACACGTACTTGAACGTGAAGGAATTGCCAGCACCACCCTGGATATGGTCGCCGCTGAGGCAGACTATCCGGTTACAGAGATCAGCAATTTCTGGCCAAACAGTGAGGCATTACTCTATGACGCCCTGCGTTATTTGAGTCAGCAAATTGATGTCTGGCGCCGTCAGCTCGCGCTTAATGAAGAGATGTCACTCGAGCAAAAACTGTTAAAACGCTACGAAGCGTTGACCGAATGCGTCAACAACCATCGCTATCCAGGATGCCTGTTTATCGCTGCCTGCACTTTTTACCCGGATGCATCGCACCCGATTCACCAACTGGCCGATCAGCAGAAAAAAGCCGCCTGGGAATTCACTCATGAAATGCTAATGCAGCTGGAAGTGGATGACCCAACGATGGTGGCGCATCAAATGGAACTAGTGCTGGAAGGCTGCCTGAGCCGTTTGTTGGTGAAACGCAGCCAGGCTGATATCGAAACTGCCCGTCGACTGGCCGAAGATATTCTGCGATTTGCCCAGTGTCGACAAGGTGGCGCATTGACCTGATGAATTGTTTTCTCGCCATTTTGCATGAAAAGAAAGCACTTAAACGCATTTAGCCCCTTTTTTATGACAAAGCCGTTGACGCCTGGCGGCCTTTACGGTTTAATGCGCCCCGTTGCCCGGATAGCTCAGTCGGTAGAGCAGGGGATTGAAAATCCCCGTGTCCTTGGTTCGATTCCGAGTCCGGGCACCACATTTAGAAGAACCCGCCTATGGCGGGTTTTTTGCTTTTCGAGATTCGGACTCTTCATCGAACTGCGTTCGATTACTCGTCACCTCCGTGTGACTCGCCCTGCGGGCCAGCGCAAGCGCTGTTCAAAAACGTTCCCGACGTTTTTGTCCGAGTCCGGGCACCACTATTTAAAGAAACCAGCCTATGGCGGTTTTTTTGCTATTGGGGATTCGGACTCTTCATCGAACTGCGTTCAATAATTCTATTGCTCGTCGCTTCCCTGCGACTCGCCCTGATATAACAATTACCAGAAGTACTTCACACCCGCGCTGGCAGAAAAGGCCTGGTCATTCGCCGTGCTACTCTGCGTCCCGGCAAAAAGCTGCACGCTATCCAAAAGAACGTAATCAATATCTAAGCCGTAATCGAAACTGTTTCGGTCAAACTCTGGCGAGTTAAGCGAAATCTCCTGCCCGCTCATATTGGTCGTCAGTCTCATATCGCTGATATCGCGCGCCACAATCTTGCTGGCCTGTGCCCATGCTGACAAATGCAGTTCATTGCTCACCATATAATTAAAGCGAGAGCCCAGCGCCACGCTGCTCTGGCGCCCTTTCATGCAGCTAACACTCACACCCTGTGGGTTTCCTTCATCGATACTATCGGTATGAGAACGATCGTATTCAAAGCCGAGATAAGGCGTGATATCGGCTTCATGCGGTAAATGAAATGCGTAGCCTGATTCAAAGTAGAGGCTCGCGCTGCTCATATCCGTATTCGACTTCTGGCTACTTTGCGTGCCATTGCCGATAACCGGACGCTTAATGTCAGCATCGCCACGCTGGTAACTTGCCAGACCGTTCAGATAGAACGCTCTATCGTTGAACTGCCCATACGCGCCAATACCATTCTGGCTCCCATCAAGACTCCCACCGTTTCTGTCCAGCCTGGCAGTGATATTATTTTTATTAACGAAACCACCCAGCAGCAAGGCATTACTCACACGACCATCCATCCCCACAGAGGTGTTATTAGTGGTGCTGCTCACCTGGTTCCATCCATCAGGCTGATACTTGTTTTTCATATAATCATAAGAAGTCCACACGCCAGGGGTAACTTTACCCATGCCATACATGGCACTTAAACGATTCACGACAGTTTGCGTAAGGCGGTTTTGCTCCGCCAGCAATACGGAAGGCAGCTCGGAATAAATAACACCAGAATGGCTATCCACAATGCGCTGAACACCATCTCCTGAACGAGTAGATTGTAAGCCCGCGGAATAATCCAATAATTGCTGCTCGTCTACCGTCAGTACTTCACCGTTGTGCTGCTTTAATGCAATGTCATTAGCAGCAGCAAAAATGCTGTCTACCGCTTTGGCCCCCGCCATTGACAGAGAATCGCCATTACTGACGGTATTTTGTGCAGAGACTTGTTCCACATCGAGATTGACGTGGTCAGGCGTGTAATCAACATGATCAATCTTCAGGAACTTGCTGCCCTTGACCTGGCTAAATTGCCCCTGAATATTTTGCGCATGCAGAATGTCGTACGTTCCGTTAACCACGTAATTCTGATTAACCACGTTGACCGTGCCATCCAGCGCCGCGTTACCGCTAATATCAAGCTGATTATCAATGTAGGCATTAAGTATGCCGCTATGGCTCTGTGAATAATTGCCTTTCACTTTCAGTGAGCCATTAGATAAATCTATCGTCCCATTGTTATAAGTCGAACTCACTGAACCAGAACCGGTTAACGTACCGCCGGGAGAAATATTCACCGAGCCACGATGAATACTGCCACTAACCCACAGTGTGCCCTGATTTACAGTCGTATTTCCGCTATAGCTGTCATCGCCCGCCAGTTCCAGAATGCCGTTACCGTTTTTAACCAGACCAGCATCTCCTGATATATCGTTACTGAAGATGTAATGCGAATCGGGTACTTGCGCATTAAAATCGCCAAAGAGAGAAGAAAACAGCATTGGGCCATCTTCTGCACGCGGCGCATTTAACTCACCCCAACCATAGGTCGCATTATAAGGTGCCCCCTGTGGTGAACCATCTGGCAGATAGTTTGCGGTCGTTAATATTGTTTGCTTTACCTGCTTTGCGGTCATCCAGGGATATTTGTGCCATACATTTGCCGCCGCAGCCGTAACTTGAGGTGCAGCACCTGAAGTACCGTAGAAATTGACATAACCGTTGTTATTCTCGCTGAGCAGTGGCCCAATAACATAATCGCCAGCAAGACACCAGGCTGCCGCCCTTCCACATGCATTACTGCCTTTAATTACGCCGTTTTCATCATATCCGCTATAGAGTTGCTTATTACCATCAATCCCTACCACCGTGATTAACCCATTTTCTATTGAGCCATCAATCAACGGAGTGAGGTTTTCTGAGGATGGATTATTAAGGAAATCATTGCCGGCAGAGAAAACGATTAAGCCATTACTATTTACCAGATATTTTAATACCGCGGTAATAGGTGAATTCGCATCATAAGAATTATAACTCCCCCATGAAGCATTAAATAAATTGACTCCGTAATGCTCATGCAGATCCATAATGGCAGCAAGTTGATCATCAATCATTGAATGGCCAAGAGGGTCATCGGTCGTTTTCGCTTCATAAAGCTGAACGTTCTGGCTACCCACATAGGTCCCACCACTCCCCGTACTGGCAAGGATTTGAGAAACATAGCTCCCATGTCCCGAAGTATCCATATCAGCCAGTGCCAGAGATGCTGTAATATCCTCAGGAGTAAATGCGCCTGAGCCAAGGTTCTTCCCCTGCCCGACATAATGCAAAATAATAGCAACCTTACCGGTTATATTACTGAGATTTTTATTAATGCCTGAATCTAATACCCCAACTTTGACTTTATTATTTGTTCCTGGAGTTTGCACATCGGGTTTTATAGCTGGAGTATTTATTGTTTGCGGAGAGCCCGAGCCGCTACCACCGCCGCCTCCACCACATGCCGTTAACAAAAGAGGTATAAATAGCGCGATTTTTCTTAACTTTAATATATTCATTGTCCCAGCGATGTCTATTTTTGGATATTTATTATGAACTTTATGAGGGTAATAAACATTACTGAATAGTTGTGTGAAAATCAAACATATTATTAAATGACAACTGACTCAATAATTAATATAAATGGATAAATTGAATGCTCATATTTTTAGGGGAAATAAAGCAAAATAAGATGAAGAAGGGATTATGCAAATACATTAAAGGGAACATCGCAAAATTCGATGTTCCACAAAGATGCATGGTTTTAAAATAGTGGCCCAGCCCAAAAGAAACAATCTTACTTTTGGGTAGCTTTACGTTAAACCCGCTACAAAACCAACGTCATAAAGCGGCTATTCGGGTCAAGTTGATAATCAGCAAACGGCTCACAATCGACAAAGCCATGCTTGAGATAAAGCTGATGACAAGCAGCAAAGCCCGGCTGAGTTCCGGTTTCTAAACTCAGACGCTGGAATCCACGCTCACGCGACACTTGCAAAATGTGCAGCAAAAACTGGTTTGCCACACCACGGCGTAAAAAGTCCGTCGCGGTACGCATTGATTTCAACTCACCATGCCCATCATCGAGCATTTTCAATGCACCAATTCCGGCTAATTGCTCCCCTTCCCACGCAGACCAAAATGTCACTGCCGGGTCGCGGAGTTTTTGCACATCCAGCGCGTGGCTGCTTTCGGGTGGTGACTGTTCCAGCATGCCGGAAATATGATAGGCCACTAATGTCTGCACCGCCGGATGCGAAAGATCGTCAATTTTGATTGTGAACATGCGAGGTTTCCAAATGTTGGGTAGAGAGCAAGTAACATATTTGCAACATCAAAACGAACAATCGCCTGTTCGTCCAATAACGATTACTTATAGTTCTCACTTCTTCATCTGCTGTAACTGAATCTGATCGGCATATTTGGCTTGTTCTGCCAGCGCTGGAAACTGTGCCGGAAGATAAAAACTCTCCGGTACTCTAAGCCCACGCATGTCGCTGCCGGTGTGGATTTGCAATTCTCCAAGCTGACTTATCGTCACCCCGGCAACTGCCGCAGGCATCACCAAGCGGTAAGGCTTCGCCTTTTCAAATGGGACTGGAGTCGGGTAACGGTTCTCGCTGAGATCATAGTTACGGTTGAGCACCAAAAATTTATCCGGCACCCGGCGCTTGCTGTTCCACCAGTCGCCGTCCACTTCGCGGAATTTTCTTTCTGATTCTGTTTTGCTGACCGCGCCAAGTTGTACCAATGCCTTGTGCAACGCCTTGTCTATCGCATGATCGTAAGACTCAATTGACCTGGCGTGTCCGTGCAAAATCACGTTTATCGCAAGCCGCGCGCCCAATAAATTGGAATAGAGATCTTCGGGTGAAAAAGCAGAGATCTCCTCGGAAAATCCCGGAACCGACTGGAATCCATACCACTGGGCAATCTCATGCCATTGCGCTAACTGAAACGCGAGATGCCCCGCAAGCCAGGCGGCAATCGTATAGCGTTCAACCATGGACGCGGGTGGATTGAACGCATGAAGCTGAATGCGTCGGACCCCCAATTCTTCGCTATAGAACAGCCGCCAGTCCTGGCCAAGCCGCGAGTAGATCTGCGTGAAAAGATAGAAGGTGTTATCAGCAGTATCACGTACATGGGCGATATCAATAAAACCCCCACGGCGAGTGTAAATGAGGCCACTTTTCTCCTCACTCAAACCAACAATATTTTTGACCGCTCCCAACGCGCTATCGTTATAACGATGATGACCAAGGGTAGTAAGCGTCAGAATATTACCAATCTGGTAGACCGGAATGGGTACACCAACGGCTCGCACTTGCAGGTCATATCCAAAGGCACAGCAAGGCCGTAAAGACTCAGGAGCCGTGAGCTCTTGTGTTATCGGCCATACTCGCCTCGCCTTCTCAATGGGCAAGATATCTGCTGATTTCGGTGATGCGCCAAAACTCAGGGATGCCACACCGAGCAGCAGAGAAAAAATCCAGCGCTGCATTAAAATGCCTCCGCAACTTGAAAGTAAAACCCGGCACTCTCTTTGCCAAACCCCAGGTCGAGGCGAATATTCATATCAGGCTTAACTTCGAAGCGGTAACCCGCGCCGACCGTAGGTAACAGCGGGTTGTCTGAAAGATTATGTGGGCTATCACCCAGTGCGCCCGTGCCAACCCACAACACATAACCGTGTCGCCAGTTAAGTTTTTTACGGTATTCCAGTTGTGTGCTGACCACGTCTTTATCGCGATAACGCCCCTGGTAATAGCCACGCATCCGATTATCGTCCCCGGCCTGCGACAAGCGATCCCATGGCACATCACCACGCGCAAAACGCCCCCAAAGATCGAACGCCAACACATCCTGATTGTTTAGCGGAAGGTAATAATTATATTGCAGCTGCAAAACGGTGAAGTGGTTATCCGAGCCAAGGGCAGGATCAAAAAGACTGTATTCGGCACTAAAGAACTGCCCATGTTGCGGCCGGGTTATCACATCCCGAGAATCGTAGTTGATAGTCGCCGTGATCCCTGAACTTAGCGAATTTCCATTTACGTTGTAGCGGGAGAAGTTATCACCGGGATGTTGATCATCAATATTTTCAGCGTCATACGTTGAAAAATCCCAACCCAAACCGGCATACAGATCATCAACCACCTGGCGCATGATCTGCGGTTGAAGGCTAATCGATTGTTGCGTGTATTTCTGCTCATCACCCTGCGCCGCATCGTACCCGATACCCCAAAAACCGGTCGGGATCTTCGCAAGCGATCCATCAATAAACAGCCGCCATTCATCCCCCGCAAAGAAGGTGTAATTCTTCATGCCAAGCCCTAACGCACCGCTAGTACTCACAAAACCGGTAAACGACACCGACGAGTTTTGCGTGACATGATCGTTGGGATCAACGCGATACACTCCCGCGATGGCAGTCCCCAGACCAAGTTTCAACTCAGGGGTATAAAACGGCCCCGGCAACACGCTCCAGTCAATGCCTTTACTGGGGTCATACTGATTATCAGCCCCCAGCTTTCCCAGAAAACCGTCAATCTCCTCGCGCGTCATGGCAACCGCGTCCGTCGGTATATTCATCAGGCTTAATAAGCCCAAAAATAGCGCGCCACGTTTCTTCATTAGAATCGATATTCGCCTGCGATGAAGAAGCTATTACGCTCGTTAAAACCAATCTCCGTCAGCACGTTAAAGTTTTGCGTAAGTTCATATTGCGCACCAATCAACGTGTTCCATGGCGAAGTGAGATGCTGTTTAACGTCAAAGCGTCCATCGTCATCTTTATTTACTGAATTGATAAGCGGCTGAAGTTCGGCAGGCATATGCAAGTCAGATAGATTGCCTTTGAACTCCTGCTGGACGTCCTGATACATCGCCCCGACCCACACGCTTAAATGCGATGGCCCGGAAATTTGCGGCATATCGAAACGATACCCAACACGTGGCGATACGGTCAGGGCTGAGATTTTGCCATCCAGAATATCGAAATTGGTACGCGTGTAGTTGGTGTCCACCAGCGTAAACCAGTTTTTATACCCACCCGCAAGCGTAATGCCGGTGCCATAAGTAACGCCTTCAAAATCGAGCGTGAAATCGATGTTCTGTAAATCACCGCTCTGATTGAGGCTGTGCACCGACGAGGCAATAATCCGGTCAATGCCGGTATAACGCGACGGATCGGCATCCACCGATACGTTCGAAACCGACGAGCCTTTGGTGTAACCCATCAGCCCATAAATATTTAAAAACGGGAACACCCACATATCGAGGCGCAGGTTTTCAGTTTTACTGCGCTCGCGCGTATGGCCGACATCAATGGCAAACATATCGCTGGGAATGGGGTGCGCGCCAAGCTTCAACCCTGAGAAAGTAATGCTATCAACGTCGACATTCTGGCGAATATTCATATAGCTGAGATTCACACCAAACGGCAGCGGAATAGAATATCCGCGCGCACGCGCTTCATCTCCCCAGATGGGAAACGTGCTGCTGTCTGTCGCAGTGTCCGTCGTCGCACCAAACGCCGCACCGGATAAAAACAGTAGCGGCAGCGCAATTACTCGGCACTGCTGCACACTCTTTTGGATTTTCTTCATGGCGTTCTCTTTGATATTTGCATGGTCAGTCAGGCGGCAAATTCCCTCTATAGCCCCGCCCCCACATTGAAATAAACGGCTTGTTCGCTGTCGCTAAAGGCGACATCAATCCCGGTGTGCAATCCAAACTTGCGCGCAATCAGGTAGCGAAACCCACCGCCATACGCCACTTCGGTTTTATTAAACAGATCGTCGGCCTCTTTGCTGGCGCTTCCTGCCCCCACAAAACCCTGCAACACCCAGCGCGGCGTCATTTGCCATTCAAGCTGGGTTTGCGCAGTGCTGACATAATCTCCCTGATAGCGATACTGCGAGATGCCTCGCAATTTGATATAGGGCCGTGCCATCGGTGGCAAATGCCGGTCATGGTTTGAAAGTGACTGATAATTCCCGGCCAGCACCAGCGTGAAATCGGTGCCAAGCGGTTGGAAATATTTGCCGTCGAGCGTCAACATGTCGTAGCGGTAATCACCACCGAGGAAGCTGCTATAAAACTGGTATTCCGCCGTGGCTGACAGCCCGTTGTGCGGGTAGAAAAAGTTATCGGTGGTGTCATATTCCATGACCAACCCAAGCGCTGAAGAAGCGCTCTCCTCACCCAAAACACGCTGCAATGCGCGGCTAATAACCGGGTTATCCGCAGAGATTTTGGTATCTGCGTAAAACTGTGAAGCGCCGATAAAGAATGGCGTATCAGCTACTCGGAACTGCAATTTTTGCATACCGCCGTAGCCTTTGGTTTGCGTACTGATGCCCTTTCCTCGAGAGAATCCTGCAACGTCACCTGAATAAATATCAAGATTTACATCGGCATAACCGAGTGCGACCAAATAACGGATGCTGTCATTGTTCCAGGTATGGCGATGACCACCGCCAACAAACCAGGTGCCATTTTGCGTCGCGCCCCCACCGAAAGCCGTGACTGCAGGCGGGATAGTTTTTCCACCGGGATGGTTTTTCCCGGCTTCACTGTCCGGCGTATCATGCAAGAAAAGGCCAAACAATCCGCCGCCGTAACCTACCGCAGGCTCGGTTATCACCACCGGGACCGGCAAAAAGCCGTAACGGTTGTCACTAAGGTATTCGCTCATATCCAGCATACCGTCCACCTCATCAATCAGCCCGCTGGCACTGGCGACCAATGGCTGTGACAAGCCCACGCCAAGAAGCAGTGCTAACGAATAGCCAGACCTTTTCACGAAGGCTTCTCAGGCTGGGTGGCAGGCGCAGCAAACCAGTTATCACGCGCCACCATCACCGCACCTTCCGGCTGGTTAACAAAATTCGGCGACATAATCTGCACGTTGAATTCGTTAAACACATCCTGAATATGGCTGTGCAATTCGCTCTTCACGCCAGCCAATGATTCACCCACGCGTAATTTGACCTGTAATTCGTATGCGATGTACCAGTCCATCAAATTGAGCTGGCGAACCAGCGGTGGTGTACTGGGATCAATGCCTTGTGTACGTTTAGCAGCCAGCTCCAGCATGGCGTGAACCTGCCGCCAGGGCGTGTCGTAACCGATAGTGACACTGGTTGTCAGATTGACGCCAGAACCTGGATTCTGAGCGCTGAGGTTAGTGATTTTCCCACTCACGACCACCGCATTCGGCACCGTGACGATGTAGTTTTCACGTGTGAGGATTTTGGTTGCCAGCATACCGACTTCATTCACCAGCCCTTCGTTATCGCCGATGCGAATGACATCTCCTTTGCGTAGAGCACGGGAATAGGTCAGCACCAGGCCACTCATAGCGTGGTTCATCACCCCCGCCGAGCCGAGCGTTAGCATCAAACCGAAGAACACACTGATGCCTTTAAAAGCTAGCGAGTTCGCACCTGGCAAGAACGGGTAAGCGGCTGAAAGTGCGAACAGCCAAACCATCACGGAAATGAGTTTGCGTGTGGCTCCGACCGTTTCCGGATGCAAACCAGGCACCGTCAATTTGCCGCTTTCAACACGTGCTAAGAGTATTTTCAGTAACTTGAGGATAAATGCGGTTAGTAAAAAGATAATCAAAACAATTAATAAACCGGGGAAGGCCGAAACTATCGATAAGGCAATTTTCTGAATAACACCAATCGACCAGTCACCTAACGATTCCCCCCAGACTCGCGTCCACGGGTAAAGCAGGAAGATCCAACTCAACCAGACATAAAATGCGGCGATTCCCAATAAAATCATAAGCAAACCGTAAAGATAGCCTTCCACGGCCCCCACTAACTCGCGCCATTTAGCCGGGATTAAGCCCTTTCTCTGACTGGCTCTCCCTTCAAAGTAGCGTTTGACTCTTTTCCAAGACTTGAATGCGCCGTAGAACAGCACACCTAAAGCGAATGTGGCCGCCACGGTTTTTACCGTCGCGATGGCAAGATAGGAGGAAGAATATTGATCTTTGAGTGACGTTCTTTGTTCATCAAGACGCACTAATACACGTTGAGCAGCCTGGTCGAGTGTTAAGTCATCGCCCTCATCCAGATCGCCTTCGGTCAGTAACATCAACACCTTGCCATTAATCGTGAATAGCCGCCCCTGCTGGTTATAGCGTTTTACCGGAGTGATTTGCACCGGCTGGCTGATGTCGTCTTCATGTAACGAACGTAAAGTCTGGCGGATACGCAATACGCGTTCCTCAGGAGTGGTCAGGCCAAACTTTGCCTGCAACATGACAATCGGTTGATGAAAGATATAAACCGTGCGTGCTTTATCTTGCTCGGAAGGTAGTTGCCGTGGTTCAGCCGCTTGCAGCGCGCAAGAGGCGTACAGAGTTGTCCATGCCAAAAAAATCAGCAGCGCCCTAATCATATTCATCACCCGGAAAGGAAAGAATTTTGTTTTATTATTCAATCACACGAGATTAATCGCACTCGTCTAATATCTGCTTTGAGCATAGACCAGCATTAAGCATATTCAAGATAAATGGAGAGATGTTAACGAGTTACCAGATGTGGACTTCAATAGGTGGTATCACTTATGCATGCACGGTATTATTAAATGGATTAGTTAAATTTATTAAAGGAGCTGTACCTGTGGACATTAATCACAGCACTGGCGAAAACGTCATTACCAGTACCAAAGGCTACATGTGGTTTTTGTCACTAAATATCATTTTCTGCGCCTGGTTATTCTTACGCGATACCCACCACAATGGTCTGGAATCCCTCCCATTAGTATTACAAATTCTCTGTGGTTGTATCATGTCACTTTCATTAATAAACCTGATTGTGACCGTCAATATAAAGAAGAACATTAATGAGGGTTTTTATCACAAAATCCTTCCCGCCATTGTGCTGGTTTTGGGATTGTTGTGGGCGGTATTATTCTTCAACTTTACGCTCTACTACCAAAGCCCGCTCATCACATTAATGATGACCATCATGGTGTTATTACCAGCCACGATAACGTTCTTCATCTCTGGCCGACTGCTATTTCTCTTTTCTACACCGCTGGTGCTTTCACTGCTGTATGTTGAAATTTTCTTAAAACATAACTTCAGCCTGCCACAATTTATCGGTGCCATCATCATGCTGCTGGTTATCTACTCCGCGCGCTACATTTTGCTCGAGTGGTATCAGCGCGTTCAACGCAGTGAATATGAAAAAAATATCCTGATTAAAAAACTGGTGCAGCAGGCGCACTATGACGCTTTAACCGGGCTATTTAACCGCCTGAGCCTGACTCGCTTCTTTGAAGAATGCGTAAGCTCACTTTCAGGGAATAAAAAAAAGCTGTTCATGATTGTTATGGATATTGATTTTTTCAAGCAATACAACGATGTATACGGCCATGTTGCAGGCGACAAATGCCTGATAAAAGTCTCACAATGCATTGAGAAATCACTAAGAAAAGAGAGCGATAGTGCGTTTCGTTTCGGAGGTGAAGAGTTTGTTGTACTGACGGTGTGTGATGATATTTCTCAGGTCAAAGCGATAAGCCACAGGATTCAGCAAAATATTGCTCATGCCCACATTCTTCATAAGGGTTCAGACGTCTCTTCAGTACTCACCATCAGCCAGGGTATTGCACAATGGCAAGAGGGAATGGCACTGGAAGCACTAGTAGAACAGGCAGATCAGCAGCTTTATAAAGCTAAGAAAAATGGCAGAAACCGCGTTTGCTTTTAAATGTTAATAATCACAAGAAAAAATCAAATTTAATCATGTGATATATCTTAACTTTGCTAATTATAATCCACCGGGAAAAGGGAAACCCTCCCGGTCATTTCTTTTAATCCCCTCACAAATCTCATTCAACTTTAGGCTCTGACGTTTAATATTAAACTAATTTGTTAAGAATCCCTTTAGTCCCAAATGGTACTGTATATATCTTCATTTATTAAGTATCAATCAGTTAGATAACCCTTCTTGTTTTTCAATTTAATAATAGTTGCAACACTCTTAATTATGAATTTTTCATGGTAATTCATAATGTAATAGCAAGTTTCAACCCTTGACTATACTCATTCAGTCCCCTAAATGAACGGAGTCCCAAAGATGCTTAACAACGTCCCTTTCAAAAGGACAATGATTGCCAGCATGCTTACTTTGATGTCTGGCGCAGTGTCCTCTGTTAATGCCGCTCCTGCTACCGCCTCGCCCGAAAATGCACCGAAACAAGACACATCAAAACCCAACATCGTGGTTATTTTCGGTGATGATATTGGTTACTGGAATATCAGTTCCTATAACCAGGGAATGATGGGTTATAAAACACCGAACATCGACAGCATTGCTAATGAAGGTGCCAAATTCACCTCCTATTATGCAGAGCAAAGCTCCACAGCAGGGCGTTCTTCGTTCATTACCGGGCAAATGCCATTCCGTACCGGGATGAGTAAAGTCGGTATGCCTGGCGCGCCACAGGGTCTGAGCAAAGATGACCCGACCATTGCCAACATCCTTAAACAACTCGGTTATGCCACCGGTCAGTTTGGTAAAAACCACCTTGGTGACCGCGATGAATTCCTGCCAACTGCACATGGTTTCGACGAATTCCTCGGTAACCTCTACCACCTGAATGCTGAAGAAGAACCCGAAAACCCGGACTACCCGAAAGATCCTGAATTCCGTAAAGAATTTGGCCCACGCGGCGTCATTAAGAGCACCGCCGACGGCAAAATTGAAGATACCGGCCCTCTTACCGTCAAGCGTATGGGCACAGTCGATGAAGAGACTCTCGCAGCCAACAACGACTTTATGGAGCGCCAGACCAAAGCCGGTAAGCCATTCTTTACCTGGTTTAACACCACGCGCATGCACAACAAAACACACCTGAAAGATGCAAGTATCGGCGTAACGGGTCTTGGGACGTATGCAGACGGCATGGTTGAGCATGACAAGATGGTCGGCGAGGTACTGCAGAAGATTAAAGATCTCGGTATCGAAGACAACACCATCATTCTCTACACCACCGATAACGGCCCGATGACGGCAACCTGGCCTGACGCAGGTATCACGCCATTCCGTGGCGAGAAAAATACCGGTTGGGAAGGCGGCTTCCGTGTACCGGCAATGATCAAATGGCCGGGGCATATCAAACCGGGCACCTTGATTAACGATATCTTCGGCAGTAATGACTGGTTCCCAACACTGGTCGCGGCGGCTGGCGTCCCGGATATCAAAGAGCAACTACTGCAAGGCTACAAAACACCGTCAATCACCTACAAAGTCCACCTTGACGGCTATAACCAACTCGACTTCCTACAAGGCAAAGGCGAAGACCCTCGCAAAGAGTTCTTCTACTGGAGCGATGACGGCGACTTGCTGGCCATTCGTTACGGCCGCTGGAAAGCACACTTCATGATTCAGGAACACACCGGGCTTGATCTGTGGCGTTATCCGTTCACGAAACTACGTGCGCCAATGATCTTCGACCTGGAAGTGGACCCGTTAGAAAAAGCTTCTGACGGTATGGGTTATCAGAGCTGGTTCTATGACCGCATGTTCCTGATGGGCGGCGCTCAGAAATATGTGAAAGAGATGCTGGCGACCTTTAAAGACTACCCACCGCGCCAGAAACCGGGTTCCTTCACGGTTTCCGATGCAGCGGCGATGATTGAACAAGGTTCCAACGCGAATAATTAAATCAGTCAACCGGGTGGGAAACTGCCCGGTTTTTTAGGGGATAGCCATGAAATACAGCACTACATTGCCGGTTAAAGCATTACCGTCTGCTGAAAAATACGATGGCAAAGGCCCTGAATACAAACGCCGCTTTCACGTCATGGCGAAGCCGAGCGGCTCCACCTGCAACCTCGACTGCACCTACTGTTTTTACTTGAGTAAAGAAGATCTGCTACATCAAGACCGCCACACCGGCATGAGCGACGAAGTACTGGAAAACTTCATTCGCCAGTACATTGACGGGCAAGATGGCGAACAAGTGGTTTTCTCCTGGCAAGGGGGCGAACCCACGTTGATGGGCCTCGAGTTTTTCGAAAAAGTCGTCAAATTCCAGAAGCAGTACCAAAAGCCCGGCCAGCGCGTCGAAAACGACCTCCAAACCAATGGCGTGCTGATTAATGACAAATGGGCTGAATTCCTCAAAGAACACCGTTTTCTGGTTGGCCTGTCGATTGACGGCCCACGAGAGTTACACGACCGCTATCGCGTCACGCGCAGCGGAAAACCAACGTTTGATAAAGTGATGAAAGGCGTTGAAGCGCTCAAAAAATACAAAGTCCCTTTCAATGCACTCGTCACTGTAAACCGCACCAATGCTCGTTTCCCGCTAGAAGTTTACCGCTTTGTCACCCAAGAACTGGGCGCGACCTACGTGCAATTTAACCCGTGCGTAGAAGCGGTAGATTTCAAAGTCACCGCCCCGCAATTCTGGCGCGATGAAACCATCCCGATTACTGGAACACGCCGCGCAAAACCGGGCGACCTGGATTCCATCGTCACCGACTGGTCCGTTGACCCGGACGACTGGGGCACCTTCCTGAAAACCGTGTTTGAAGAGTGGGTGAACAACGATTTAGGCCGCGTGCAGGTTAACTTGTTTGAAACCGCCGTCGCCCAAACCATGGGCATGCCCGCGCAAATTTGTACCGCTTCTGAATTCTGCGGCAAAGGTCTGGCAATCGAAAAAAATGGCGATATCTATTCCTGCGACCACTACGTTTATCCCGAATACCAGATAGGCAATATCGAAAATACCAAGCTCGCCCACCTGGCCTTTTCTGAGCGGCAGAAAGCCTTTGGCATGGGTAAAAAAGAGACCCTGCCGGAATACTGTAAGCAGTGCCCGTACCTGAAATTGTGCTGGGGCGAGTGCCCGAAAAACCGACTTGTCCGCACGCCGGACGGCGAGCAAGGCCTGAACTATCTTTGCCCCGGAATCAAAGCTTTCTTCAATTACGCCGAGCCGATTCTTGTTGGGCTTGCCACTCTTTTGAAACGCGACTTTGCAGGATTACGCAAATGACTAACAGAGAGAAACTGCTTGAGCTTGAGCAGCGCATGAACGAACAAGTTCTTGGGCAAGAATCGCTGGTACGCATGTTGATTGTCGCCCTGCTTTGCGACGGCCACGTGCTGCTCGAAGGCTTGCCGGGACTTGCAAAAACACGTGCGGTGCGTGAACTCGCTAAGCACGTTGATGGCGAATTCCGCCGCATTCAGTTCACGCCGGATTTGCTGCCGTCGGACATCACCGGCAGCGAGATTTACCAGCAAAATGCCACCCGTGAAGAAGACCAGTTCCGTTTTCGCCCAGGCCCGGTGTTTGGCAACATCATTCTTGCCGATGAGATAAACCGTGCTTCAGCACGCGTGCAGTCAGCACTGCTTGAAGCGATGGAAGAGCGCCATGTCACCGTGGCTGGGAAAACCTGGTCGCTACCGGGCATTTTCATGGTACTGGCAACGCAAAACCCGGTCGACCAGGAAGGCACCTGGCCTTTACCAGAAGCCCAGCTTGACCGCTTCCTGATGAAAGTCCTGGTGGATTACCCGTCCAAAGAGAACGAACAAAAAGTGATGCAACTGGTGCGCACAGAGCAACAGCAAAAGTACCAGGCAGGATCGGTTGATACTGGGGAAAAACCGCCGGAAGCTCTGATGTTATCGCAACAGGATATTGCTACCTGCTGGCAGGAAATCTCTGCGGTTTACGTCGCCCCAACTATTGAAAACTACATCGTGAACCTGGTGGATATGACCCGTCATCCACAAGGTGTTAGCGATACTCTCGCCAGTTACATTACTTTTGGCGTCAGCCCTCGCGGCACACTGGCACTTGACCGTTGCGGTCGGGCGCTGGCCTGGCTTGAAGGCCGCGATGCGGTATTGCCGGAAGATATTCAACATGTCGCACCTGCGGTGTTGCGCCACCGCCTGATGTTGAGCTACCAGGCCAACGCCGATAACTGCTCGCCAGATGATGTGATTCGGATGTTGCTTGATGCAGTGGTGGCGTGATGGACAACGCATTGCAGGTGGACAGAAAAACCCTGATGGCACTGGCAGGCGAAGCACGGCTGTTATCAAACCCGCCGGGGCAAATCCCACCGGGGGCGCTTGCAGGTGAACGCGTATCACGCCAACAGGGGCGTGGGCTTAATTTTGACAGCCTCAGGCGCTATCAACCCGGTGATGATGTGCGGTTGATCGACTGGCAAGCTACAGCGCGCCTGCGATCGCCATGGATCAGGCTCTACAACGAAGAGCGCGAGCGCCCGGTTTTCTTGATAGTCGACCAACGCCTGGATATGTTTTTTGCCACTCGTGGGCAAACCAAATCCGTCACCGCCGCCAAAATTGCTGGCCTGCTGGCATGGCGCAGTTGGCATGATGGCGATCGTCTGGGTAGCGCGATTTTCAGCGATACCCAATACAGCCTGCAAAAATGCCGCTCTCCGAAGAGCAATCTCCCTGCCGTACTTGATGATGTGCTGCAATACAACCAACAGTTACCCGAACGCTATCCCGATGAAATGCCTGCCTCTGTCACGTTGACTCACGTACTACAACACGCAATTCAGCTGATCCCCAGCGGATCGTGGGTGGCTGTCATCAGCGATTTCCACGATCTGGATGCGCCGAGTGAGGCATTACTTGCAGCCCTGAGACGACGCTGCGAGATAAGCGCCTTTGTGATCCTCGACGATCTCCATCTTAAACTGCCCGCGCAAGGTGATTTGGCCGCCAGTTATCAGGGGCGTGAAGCTGCATTCTCCCTTTCACCCAGCTTAAAAGATGAGATTGCGCAGAGCATAACTTCCCGACTTTCCGGCCTGCAAAACCGGCTCACACGACTTGGGATCCGCGTAAATCAGATAGTGGTCGCGCAGGATCTTCTCAAGCAGCTACAAAAGGGAGTCTGAATGCTGGAGAAAGGATTTAGCGTGCCGGAGCTGTTAAACCCGGCGCTTCCAAAAAGTTTCTCCTGGTTCCCGCTGCCGCCAGGCTGGTTTGTTCTCGGTGGCGTATTGCTTATCGCGCTGATGATATTTGGGTTATTTCGCCTCGCACGCTGGCGGCGCAATGTGTGGCGTCGTGAAGCACTGGCGGCATTACAACAACCCCACAGCGCCGATAGCTGGCTGGAACTGATCAAACGCATTCTGCTGATGCACCAGCCGCGCAGCCAAATTAGCCACACACTTTCTCCAGAACAACTCTTGCGGCAGGTGGAAATCGACGCCGATTTGCGCCAGCAACTGAGCGCCAAATATTGCCAGCCGGATAACCAACTCGACGCAAGCCAGGCTGCACGCCTGCAAAGCCAATTGAAAAACTGGCTGGAGAAACTGCCGTATGTCTGAGTTTCTGAGCCGCATAGATTTCGCCTGGCCGTGGGCCTGGTTATTGATTTTCTTGCCATTGATTGGCCGCTATTTTTTGCCACAAGACCGCGAAGTGAAAGAGCATGTTCGCGTGCCATTTTTGCCAGAATTAATTGATGAACTAAAGCTCAATAGCCAGCCGGTGCGCAGCAGCAAATTTGCAGGCTTGATGTTCTGGCTGGTGTGGCTTTTGTTGCTCGCCGCCCTATCGCGCCCGGAATACCTGACGCCACCACAGCATATTCAAAAACCGATGCGCGATGTGGTGCTAATTCTTGATGTCTCCGGTTCGATGGGCAAAAACGACGTGCAGGGCGGGATCACACGTTTACAGGCGGTTCAGGAATCGGTGCGTAAATTCGTCGCGGCGCGTAAAACTGACCGCATCGGGCTGGTGATTTTTGCCAGTTCGGCCTGGCCGTTTGCGCCAGTCAGCGAAGATAAACAGGCGCTACAAACCCGTATCAACCAATTGGCTCCCGGCATGATTGGCCAGCAAACCGCGATTGGTGACGCATTAGGCGTGGGTGTGAAACTGCTCGACAGCACCACCAACAAAGACGCCAGCAAACTGGCTATTTTGCTCACCGATGGCAACGACACCGCCTCGCAATTAGCCCCACCGCTTGCCGCGCAACTGGCCGCAACACATCATGTTCAGGTGCATACCATTGCTTTTGGCGACCTCAACAGCACCGGCGATGACAAAGTCGACCTCCCGCTAATGCAGGAAATTGCACGCATTACCGGAGGCAAATCCTGGACTGCCGCAGGCTCCGGCGCGGCGCTCGATAGCGTCTGGAAGGAAATCGACGCCATCACGCCGGTGCAGGTGAAATCCATCGGCTGGTCGTGGCATATTCCGCTGTTCCAGTGGCCGCTAATGCTCGCGCTGGTATTGCTGATTTTGCTCGCTATCGGTCGTTTTGTTCGGGGGAAAACAGCATGAGTGATTTCCATTTTGTTTATCCCTGGCGGCTACTCGGCCTGCTGATTTGCGCTCTGTTGTGGTTTATCAGCACCGGGCAGCGCAGCGCCTGGCACAAGATTATGGACAAGCCTTTCGCTAAGGTGCTGATTATCGGGCGGCAGAAACGAATCACTCAGGTTTTACCATGGCTGTGCGCATTAGGCGTTATCGGGCTGGCAGGCCCAACATGGCAACGCGAATTGCCTGCGGCTTTAACGCAGCAAAGCAATATGATGGTGGTTCTGCAACAAGACCCGGCAATGTACGCGCAGGATCTCGCACCCAGCCGCCACCAGCGTATGCAAAGCAAAATCATGGCTTTAATGAACCGCTCTACCGGCACGCATTTTGGCCTGGTGGTGTACAACAGCCATGCATATTTAACGACCCCGCTCACTTCAGACCCATCGTTTTACGCGCTGTTTTTGCATGCCCAAAGCCCGAATTTACTGCCAGAAGGTGAAGGATCGGGACTGAAGCAGGCCATCGCCCTTGCGCTGAAAAGCATGCCGGCAACACCGAATATGCCGCGCAATATTTTGCTGGTCGCCGACACCGTTTCAGCGCAGGACGCGGCCTGGCTTGCACAACTTAAAGCGCCGATTCAAATCTGGGTTCCAGGCACCGCTCGCGGCGGCGAACTACCGGAAAGCTACGCCCAGCGCGGCATTGATACCCGGCTTAACGTTGAACGTTTCAGTCAGATTCGCGACGGAGGTATTCCCGTAACGCTTGTGACCAGTGACGACAGCGATTTATCCGTCATCACCAGTCATATCCAGCAATCGGTTAGTGCGCAAAACAATGCACGCGGTGATTTGCACTGGAAAAATAGCGGCTATCTGCTGGTTATCCCGATGCTGATTTTGTTGTTGCTTGGGCGGCGTCAGTTGATTTGCTGGCTCATTGTATTGGTGCCACTGCTCTATCTGCCACAAAGCCAGGCCGCATGGCAGGATGCGTGGATTAGCCCGGATATGCAGGGGCAGGTAGCTTTCAAAAATGGTGATTACAAAAAAGCGGCTGAACGCTTCCAGGACCCACTCTGGCAAGGCATTGCTTACTACCGGGCGGAGGATTTTGTCGCCGCCACTTCAGCATTTCACCAGGCACCACAAACCGCTGAAACCCTGTTATGGACGGGTAATAGCTATGCCCAGCAAAAGCAGTGGCAACAGGCAATCAACAGCTATGACCGCGCGTTAAGCCTGCGACCAGACTGGAAAATGGCGCAACAAAACCGAGCTGCAATCGCCAAAATCATTATGGAATTGCGGCAAAAAGAGCGCGATCGCCAGGCGGCCCAAGGCAAAGAGCAAGACTACAAACCCGATGAGATTAAGCATGATTTGAAGAAAGATCAGGGCGTGAATCAAAAGGATGTTCAACCGGTTGAAAGCAGCAGCCCGCAGGTTAACCAATGGTTTGAAAACCTCGAAGTTTCCCCGTCCGGCCTGCTGGAAAATCTCTACCGCGCCAATACGGAGGAGACACCATGAGAGCCTTGTTGATTCTGCTTTTGCTGGCGGTACTTCCAGCCCGTGCAGCAATGGACATCACACGTGAACTCGAGGTGCCGCAACATGTTGTGCCGGGACAGCCGGTACGTATCGCTATTACTTTCTGGACAGATAGCTGGTTTAACCCGCCGCCGGAGTGGCCTGATTTTAAAATCGAAAACGGCTCGTTAATGAGCACACCGCTACCAAACCAGCTGTTAAGCCGCCAGAAAAATGGCATCAGTTGGAGCGGGATTCGCCTGGAAAAACAGGTCACGGCATGGGATCAAGGCGTGCTGAGTCTACCTGCGGTAGAAATTACGCTGACATCACCAAACCAGCCGCCGGTAACGGTGCAATTGCCAGAGTTGAAAAAAGAGGTGGTCTGGCCGAAAGGCGTTGAGCAGCCAGACCGTTTCTTACCTGCCAGCAACTTAACGTTAAGTCAAAAAATCACTCAGTATCACGCCAGTAAAGACACGACTCTGCACGCCGGAGATGTTGTGGAACGTGTTGTCACGGTGAAAGCTAACGGAATTGTGGCGACGCAAATCCCGCAATTGCTGTACGCCATTCCAGGTACAGAAACCCAGCGCCTGACGCCTGTAAACACGATGCTGAAATCTGGGCGCGGCGAAATCGAAGGCGCACAGCGTGAAGAGACATTGCGTTATCTACCCTCACAGGCAGGAACCATCACGCTACCCCCCATTAAATTGCGTTGGTGGGATACCGCCAATCAGCAATGGCAAGTCGCGCAACTACCCGGTTCAACGATGACAGTCGCACAAGCACGCGCGGCCGGTAGCGAATCGGCACTACGCGGCACGACAGGCCAGGATAAATGGCAAACCGTGCTGGTTATCAGCGCCATTGCCTTCCTTTTGCTACTCATCTGGTTTACGCGACGCCTGCTCATGCGCTGCCTGAAATACCTGCATCATGCCTGGCGACGCTTCTGGAGCCCGGTTCAACTGCCCGAACTGACTCCCACCAAAAGGGGTGAACGATGAAAAATAAATTATTACTCAGCGCTCTGATCTTCAGCGCTATTGGCACAGCACAGGCCGCCGACCCGCTCTCCGCCTGGAACGATACCGCCGCAAAACAAGCTATTGAGCAGTGGGTGCAAAACGCAACCAACAAAGATCGCTCGACCTTTATTCCACCTGAGAAACGCTACGTTGTGTTTGATAACGACGGTACTTTGTGGCCTGAAGCACCTCTGACCTTCCAGTTACAGTTTGCTATTGATGAAGTGAAACGCCTTGCACCTGAGCACCCTGAATGGAAGAGCGACCCGATTGTAAGTGCTGTGCTGAACAACGATTTGCAAAGCGTCGCTGCCGCAGGTGAAAAAGGGTTGATGCAACTGCTGGAGATAACGCACAGCAATATCACCACGGATGAATTCGACCAACGCGTCAGTAACTGGGTAGCCAGTCATCGTGATAACCGTTTTGGCTGCCATTACGACCAGATGGGCTACCAACCGATGCGTCAGTTGCTCGACTACCTGCGCGACAATGGTTTTAAAACGTGGATTATTTCCGGCGGCGGCATCGATTTTATGCGTGTCGTGGCGCAGAGGATGTACGGCATCCCGCCAGAACAAGTGGTGGGATCATTCTCACTGAGTGAGTTTTCGCTAACGGACAACGGCACGCAACTGCGTAAAACCATGAAAGGCGCGTTTAACGACGATGCTGCCGCCAAGCCGGTCGCCATTCATCTATTTATGGGCCAACGCCCGGTTGCAGCATTTGGTAACAGTGACGGCGATTTGGCGATGATGCAGTACACCGCAGCAAACCCGGACTACAAAACTTTCGGCTTACTGGTCCACCATACGGATGCAAAACGTGAATATGCGTACGACAGTCATCCACCAGCCAGCGGAAAACTGGTTGAAGGGTTAACGGTGGCGAAGGAAAAAGGTTGGACGGTAGTGGATATGAAGCAGGACTGGAGAACGGTGTTTGACCCGAAATCCTGTGTTCCGGAATCGCCAAAACAGTAAATCATAGGGTGGATAAGCATGAACGCCATCCACCTTAAAATGAAGTCTTCTTATTCTGCGAACAACTGTTCGATGGACTTAGTGGGGTAGAAAAGCGAATTCGCATTGTCGCCTACCAATGCAGTAAATCCGAGTTTGAGATAAAACTGCATCGCCCCCGCGTTAATGGCATCCACAAACATTCCGTGAATCCCCACCGCCTGTGATGCAAGCCAGGTCGTTTTCATCGCGTGCGTGACAAGCGTTGTGCCCCACTCTTGCCCATGAAGATCTTTATGAACCGCCAGGCGCCCTAACGTGACGCTGGGAACATTGGCATAAGGGACTTGCCGCTTCTGGGTATTCGACGGAAGTGTCGCCTTTTCAAAGCAGCTGCCCGACAACGTATAGTAGCCGAACACTTTCGATTTCTGCTCTTTAGCAACAAGCAAGTAGCCGCGTAAGATACGGCCACTATGCTGACGTGCAAGATGATTGGTTAGAAAAGTATTCAACGATTCTTCACCGCAATCGAAGCCGGAAAAATCGTATTCAGCATCCTGCGAAAAAATCTCAATCATCATGTCAGCCACGCATTACTCCATATTTTGTAAGCGTTTAGCGGCACTTTTAAGCCTGGCGTTCGGTGCAGGCGGATTGCTGAGAGCCTCCATCACCAAATCCCACGATTCTTCATTAAGAACCAGACGGCGATGTTGCTCAATGACTTGTGCAGCACGTTCAGAAGCGCTGGCTACCATAAACTGAGTGATAGTCTGGTTGGACATTGCCGCAGCTTCTTCGATTAAGCTCTTGTCGTCGTCAGTTAATCTGAGATCGATGCGCTGTTTTTTTAATCCTGACATAGTGCGCTCCATAACTGCTCGCGTTGGCATAGGAAATTATGTACGGTGTTTTTCCGTACGCTGACTATAGAGTGGAATGAATAAATTTTCAACAAGTGATCCGGTGGGGAACCGTATCGGACAGAAACGAAAAAACCCGCCGAAGCGGGTTTTTAAATTCTTTAGAGCTTAGTTAACGCTAACCTTACAGGCTAGTTACGTTACCAGCTGCTGGGCCTTTAGCGCCGTTCTCGATGGTGAAGGAAACTTTCTGGCCTTCATCAAGAGATTTGTAACCGTCGTTCTGGATTGCAGAGAAGTGAACGAACAGGTCTTTAGAACCGTCGTCTGGAGTGATGAAGCCGAAACCTTTATCAGCGTTGAACCATTTTACCAGACCAGTCATTTTGTTAGACATGTGTATTACCTTTTGAATTGAGTGTGCCTTACGGCGATTTGGTATGCTTTACAGATTTTATGAAGCGGTAGAGGAGCACACGACAAAGGGTATCCAGGGATGACTCTTGAAGGACTGCTTTACTAGGTTGCTTTAAAGGTCTGTACGTCAAACCGATGGGGCGTATTAACTCATGCTTAGGCGATGAATGACAAGGATTATTTTAGCCGTCCACAGCTCTATAGCTAAATTACGTCTCATTTACCGTTTCGTTTAGGGGGTGCGAATGGCATCCTTTCGCCCCCATCTACAGCTACCTTAACCAGTTGTTAGTAATCAATTTTAGCTACGCGACGCAATGCTTCTGGCGTCACTTCTGGCAGGCCAAAAAACTCCATATATGCAGGAATCATCTCAAACAACATATCTGTTCCAGGTTGTATCTGGCAGTCTCTTTTCATGGCTGCCTGCAAAAATGGCGTGATTTCGCTCTTCATTACCACCTCTCCCACGAAGGTTCCGGGCGTTATCGAGCTAACATCCACCGGTAATTCGTCACCGGCATTCATACCCAACGGCGTTGCGTTAACGACAATGGAAAACTCTTTCGGGTTGCGCAACCCGGTAAGCACCTTAAGAGACGGATAATGGCTACGTAGCCGTTTTGCCAGCTCTTCGCAGCTTTCAGCCCGGCTATCAAACAGCGCCAACGTATCAACCCCGGCAGCCGCCAGAGACGCTGCAATAGCGGAACCCACGCCACCGCTACCCACGACTAACGCACGCGCTCCACCCACCTGAATACCTTTGCGCAACACGCCACGCACGAAACCGTCGCCATCAAACATATCGCCACGCAATGAGCCGTCCGCCTCAAGGCGAATGGCATTACACGCCCCGGCAATTTGCGCCGTTGGGCTCATAGTGTGAACTAGCTCACAAGTTGAAACTTTATGCGGCATCGTCACCAACGCGCCAATAATATTGGTCATGCGAAAGAGAGAAGGAATCAACTGCACATAGTCTTCTGCCCTCACCCCCATCGGCACCACTTTGATATCTATGCCTTGCTCATCAAACCAGGGGTTGTAAATCATCGGTGCTTTGAAAGTGGTTGTCGGGTAGCCCAGGTGGGCGATTAAACGAGTATTGCCACTGATATCCATAATTAGTCCGCCAGCTCAATACGTTTGATATCGCCAAGAATAAAGACGTAAGCGAATACGCCCAGCAACGCGGCACCGCCGATGTACACCAGCGCGTAGAAGAAGTTACCGGTCGCCGCAACGATAAAACCAACAATCAGTGGCGTGATAATAGAAGCCAGGTTTGAGCAGAAGTTAAATAACCCGCCGGTTAAGCCCGCTAAATTTTTCGGGGCCATATCGGATATCAGCGTCCAGCCGAGTCCCACCATGCCTTGCCCAAAGAACGCTACCGACATCACCGTAATCACCAGCGCATCGGTTGGCATCCAGTTAGCCGAAATAATCAGACTGGCCATCAACAGCCCAGAAATGATCGGCAATTTACGGGCGATATTCACCGAACCGGTACGTTTGAGGATTTGGTCGGAGACCCAGCCACCAAACATCACCCCCACTGCGGCGGCTAGGAACGGCAAAATGGCGAAGAAGCCCACTTTCAGCCATGGCATATGGCGTTCGGTAGCAAGGTAGGTTGGAAACCAGGTCAGGAAGAACACCAGCGTCGTGTTCCCGGCAAACTGGCCAATGCCCGCACCGAGGATTTGGCGGCATTTAATAAGCCTTGCGACATTCGCCCAGCTAAAGTTCATCTTCGGTTCAGGCTCGGCCTCTTTGAGATCGTGACCGATGTATTCAAGCTCAAGACTGTTGGCAGTTTTGGACTCGTGCGGTTCGTGATAAAAGCGCCACCACACCAGCACAAACAAAATGCCCACGACGCCAACGGTGATAAACAACGCACGCCAGCCGAAGGTTTCCATAATAAAGAACAGCAACGGCGCAAACGCAGCAAGGCCAATGTATTCCCCAACGGTATAAACCGCCGTAGCGCGCGCACGTTCATGCTGCGGGAACCATTTCCCCACCACACGACTGTTCACCGGGAAGCATGGCGCTTCACTAATCCCTAAACCTAAGCGGCATAGCAGCAGCGTTTTCAGGCCAACGGTTAAACCGTGGAACAGGGTAAATGCCGACCAGAAAAACAGTGCCAGCGCATAGGTGACTTTATTGCCAAAGCGGTCAAGGAAGATGCCGCCTGGGATTTGCATTGCCGCGTAAGTCCAGGCAAACGCCGAGAACACAATCCCCATCGTTGCCGCGCCGATGCCAAGATCGGCACTCAGTTGCGGTGCAGCAATACCAAGCACGGTACGGTCGAGATAGTTAATCATGGTTCCGATAGCCAGAAGGGTCAGGATAACCATTCGGGTACGGGTTCTTTTTACAACACCAGTTTTCTGGGCAGCGATGTCGCCCTGGCCATAACTCGCCATGGTTTTTACCTCGGTTATTTGTAGGTTACAGGTGTCTTATTGAACCTTAAGGTTCATTTATTGTTGTAAATCGCATTAACGCATTTGCATAGCGGCCAACCGCACGGCGGCGTTGGTTGCACCGTATTGCTGATAATCCCCCCGCCGTTCAACTAATTCAAAGAAGAAACGGTCCGGGCGGAAAGGTGGTGTATAGGCATGCAAAAACTCATGCTGATGCGCATCTCGTTCATAAAGAATATCCAGGCGATCAAGACCTTGCAGCAATGGGTTATTTGCCCCGTAACGCGCCAGCAAATCGTCATAATAGTTTGCCGGAATCGGCAGCAATTTCAGCCCTTGTGATTGCAGTCCTTCTACCGTCGCGAGCAAATCATCACAGGAAAACGCGGCGTGTTGCAGGCCCGTGCCCTGATAACTGGCAACCGAACGGGCAATTTGCGTATCAAGGCTGTGCGACATATTCAGCGGCAAGCGGATCGAGTGACAAGGGCTGTGCATCACCTGGCTTCTGACCAGACCATACGGATCTGGCACGCTCAGTTCGTTATCCAGTTCAAAGCCGAATACCGCGCGGAAAAACATAATCCAGTTATCACGGCTGCCTTCTACCAGCCCTAACGCCAGATGATCAATCCCAAGTAAAGTGCCCTGGTTGGTGGTTTCTGAAAGGTTAAAATCGGTTTGATAAATATCGCTTTCACCCTGCTCTGGTGCCTCTATCAGATAAATCAGGCTACCGTCAGGCGCACACACTGCCGCCAGTGCACGCTCATCTGGCCCATGCTTTTCATGCCAGATCGGGTAACCGTAATCCTGCGCCCGTTGCACTACATTTTCCGCCCCTTTCACGCGCCACGCCATCGCGCACAGCGAAACACCGTGGCGACGATGAAACTCATCCGCCCAACTGTGCGATTGATGATTGATAATCACGTTCACGCCGCCGTTGCGCCACAGTGAAACGTCTTTGGAACGGTGCTCTCCGGCATGGTCAAAACCGAGCGGTTGCAGGGCTTCTCCCAATGCGACGGCATCTTTAGCGTCGGTGGCAAACTCTAAAAACTCAATGCCCTGATAACTGGCCTGGGTTGCGCTATGGAATAGTTGCGCATCAATTTGCGGATTAGCATTCCAGGTCTGCTCTTCCAGCCAAAGCAGCGAGCGATAACCATCTTTGGCCGTTGGTGCATTTGGCGTAGCACGGAAACTGTCGTTGAAAATCTCCAGCGACCATGGGCCACGGTAGCCTTTTTCCGTCAGCAAGCGGGTAAATTCGACCACCGGCAATTCGCCCTGGCCTGGGAAGCAACGGAAATGGCGGCTCCATTCGAGCACATCCATTTTCATCAACGGCGCGTCGGCCAGTTGCAGGAAGGTAATTTTATCGACCGGAATGTCATCGAGATTAATCAGTTGGTCACCCAACGAAAGCACATGGAAGCTGTCGAGAACCAGTCCCAACGCCGGGCTGTTGACCTGTTTTACACGCTCCCATGCCTGGCGATAACGGTTCACATGGGTGCCCCACGCCAGCGCTTCATAGCCAACGGTTATTTCATTACGTTGGGCTAACTCAGCCAAATGCGCGAGGTCACTGACCTGCAAATCAAGATTCGGCGAACAATCGGGTGCCACGTTGCTACACAGCAGCATGGTGTTGCACCCCAGCTCGTGCATCAGGGCAAACTTACGCCGCGCACGTTCCAGATTGCTGGCAAACTGCGGGCGTTCCGCGCCTTCGAAATCGCGGAACGGCTGAAACAATGTAATAGTCAGCCCGAGATCGGCCGCCATTTTTCGCACATCGGCAGGCGTGCCTGGGTAATAAAGAAGATCATTTTCAAAGATTTCTACACCGTCAAAACCAGCAGCCGAAATTGCGGCCAGTTTTTCAGGCAACGTGCCAGAGATAGATACGGTTGCAATTGAACGCTGCATGATGGCTCCTGGTCTGTCGGGATAAGTCGGTTAATGTTGTATCATTTGGTTCATATTGCAAATTTATAGTTAATTTATTGTTACCCCAGATCACACCTCAGAAAGTTAAAAAAAATAGCGGGCGATTACCGAACAAAACAAAGTGGGGTTACACTTTTCAATCTCTCACTGGCAATCAAAAGGCAGACACAACATGTCAGATAATAACTATCAGCCGCCAAAAGTTTGGACTTGGCAAAAAGGCGAAGGCGGCACCTTTGCTAACATCAACCGTCCGATAGCGGGCCCAACTCACGAACGCACGCTACCAATCGGCAAGCATCCATTGCAGCTTTATTCACTTGGCACACCGAACGGGCAGAAGGTGACTATTCTGCTTGAGGAGCTTCTGGCTCTGGGTGTAAGCGAAGCTGAATACGATGCGCATCTGATTCGTATCGGTGAAGGGGATCAATTCTCCAGCGGCTTTGTAGACGTGAACCCGAATTCAAAAATCCCGGCACTCATGGACCATTCGGTAACACCACCGATTCGCGTGTTTGAATCCGGCGCAATCTTGCTCTACCTGGCGGAGAAATTCGGCCATTTCCTGCCTAAAGATCTCGCCGCACGCACTGAAACCTTGAACTGGCTGTTCTGGTTACAGGGTTCAGCGCCATATCTGGGCGGTGGCTTCGGTCATTTCTATAATTACGCACCAATGAAAATTGAGTACGCAATTAACCGCTTTGCTATGGAAACTAAGCGCCAGTTAGACGTGCTCGACAGGCAGCTGGCGACACATCGTTTTATTTCAGGTGATGAATATACGATTGCAGATATCGCCATTTGGCCGTGGTACGGCAGCCTGGCAAAAGGCGGGCTGTATAGCGCGGCTGAATTCCTCGACCTCGCTTCGTACAAAAACTTCGTACGCTGGGCCGATGAAGTCGCAAGCCGCCCGGCGGTTAAACGTGGGCGCATTGTAAACCGCACCTTCGGTGAGCCGTCTGAGCAGTTGCATGAACGCCACGATGCGTCGGACTTTGAGCTACGTACCGAAGATAAGCTGGCGAAGTAGACACAGCTGCACTCAACCACGCCCTGCAAGTTTTCAGTATGCAGGGCGTAAAAATTTAAAATTAAACAAACTATGGGTGGTTTAAGCCTAACCGTTGCAGGTAAGTTGCCGTCTGAATTATTCAGTGAGCAAACTGCAAGGAAATATCGTGTTAAAAAAATTCGTACTCGTATTCACTTTCGTTATTGCCGGATGTGCCAATCCAGGTGATGAGACGGTTGAAGCCCTAAATACCCTCGAATTCCATCCCGGCACGATGTCTCCAGCTATTAATAGCAGTCCGGAAGAATTGCAAACTTTGCATACTTCTAATAAGGAGGTGATTACCCGTCTCACCACAGAAATAAAAGCGGCACGGGTCGATAACCTCAGAAGTGTAGATGTTTTTGATAATCGCTATGGTATTGATGATGTTTTCCAGGCGCTGACTCGGCTCGAACAATTTGATGAGCTGAATAACACTTATCTAAAAGATCAAAACAAAGATGGGTTAGTGCAGATTGGCAAAGCCTTAAAACCAATAAAAGAGAAAACATCCTGAGCCAACTAAAATTGGTGGATGTCGCTTACGCTAGTCCACCTACCAACGACTTACCGTAGCTCGGATAAGCGATGCTCCATCCGACTCTCGTTCACTCAATAATCAGTAAAGTTGCTTCTCAATCAGCATTTGCTGTAACTGCTTTTTTTGTTCCGTGGTTAACACCTGGCTGACATTAAACAGGTACTTTGCTCGCTGGTAGCGCACCTTACTCTGAATATCACCGATGGCATTAAGCTGTTTCTTCGCTGCGCTATCATCCCAGACGCCAGAATGGAACATATCAACAATCGCATCTTGTGTTAAAGCATCGGTATTAATTTTGGCGATCTCTTTTTGCGTATCTTCACGCAGTGCTTTTACCTTCTGCGTTTGCTCTGGTGAGAAATTTAATTGCTTCGCCAATGAATCCTGCGGCAGCGTTTCTGTAGCAGAAGATGCAACAGCCATTCCTGAAAAAGCCAGTGCCGTAATCAATGTGGCAATTTTAAATACTTTCTTCATTCTATACCCTTAAACATAGTGTGTATTAATAGCATCTGAACGCCCACATTATTAACGCAGTAACAACATCATTAGAAATCATTAGTTATTTATTTTTAAACAAACCAATTAATTGTATTTAAAAGTTTATTATTATAATAAAGGTTATACGTCACATGGAGTACCTAATGCTTATCACACAAATTATAACTTTGTTCTTATTCGTATTTTTGCAATGGGTTATTGTCAAACGTACCGGACTGAAACCCTGGGTTTCACTTTTATTACTACTTCCGCTAATCAATTTGTTCGTATACTTTTATATCGCAACTGCACGCTGGCCAAATGAAAAAAACCAAAAATGTCCAGATTGAATCAAGTGAACAACTACATCGCAAAGAAAAACAGAACCGTCAAGGTTGGCTGGCAGGGTTATTTTCATTACTGTACACTATATTTGCGGTGATATTTAATGAATACAGTAATTATGTTGAATTGAAATACCTACAAACTCCTGTTGAGTTTTTAGTTATTGCACTACTCACCTATCTTATTTTTATCAAGAGCAAGATTGGCGCAGTGCTTATGGTTATTTATTTCGCCACACACAAGATAATACTATTACTTTCTGGGCTTTATTTCTCAGTAAGTAACATCATTATCGATGTTGTTTTGTTTTACTGCTATCTTACTGCGGCCCGCGAAATTAATTTCCCATACAAAACCTAATAAAAAGCCACACTATGTTGCCATAGTGTGGCTGCTGAGCACTAACTATTTGATTATTACTTACATAGCCTACATCCTTATTGGCTATAAACAGCATAGAACCATTTTCCTCAGTACTCAATTATCTTTTTATTTAAAAATAAATGCTGCATTATGGATAAAAAAATACCCGCCGGACAGGCGGGCACATTGTATTGGCGCAATAAAGCACACAAACAACATTAAAAAATATCTAATCACTCGGGATTGATAATATCAATGAGACTTGATGCATCAACAAAATAATTTTAATGCGCGATTTGTTATCGGGCAATTGTCTTCGCATATAAAAATAAATTGATCAGAAGTTGAAATTAACCGCAGCGTAGCCCCCATCGGCTAAGATGTTATCGCTATGACCATCTTTTCCCTGCATACCCACATAGCGATATCCACCTTCAACTGACAGCGTTGGGTTAACTTTCCAGCGAATGCCTGCGTTCGCTTCCCCATACTGGTCAACCCCACTGGAGAGTGAATCAGGCGAATAATATGCATCACCAAACAGACTAAAATGATCACCAAGTGGAAGTTGCGCGCCACCGCCAACGGCTACGGCATAACCCTCATCACCATCACTCGGATTGAGGTACAGTGTTTTCCCACCCAATGTCACCAAAACAGACCCAAGCGGTATATTCCAGCCCATTCCCAGACTGGCAATATCACCATCATTATCGTTGTGCGCCCAATTACCATTGAAGGTAAAACCCGGTTCGTTTGCACCAAAACTCATTCCAAGATTAGTCCAGTCGGCACCAGCCTCACCGTGAAATGCCACCGCATTGGCATTCGTTACTGCAAAGGTGTTGAATACGATTAACGCAATAAGAGTCTTTTTCATCATAATCCTTGAAATCACTGCAGGGAGATAACTCTATGGTTTTGATATTTCAGGGACGGATGGTATTCAGACTCCCAGGGAGAGGGAATTTGATTTTTGTTTAATTTTAAATAAAAGAAGATTGGGCGAAAATTATTTCGCCAGTATTTTTAGTTATTAGCCAGAATGTAAACCTGCCTCAGAATTTCTCCGGCAAGTTGATCACCGCCAGTAAATACCCACCACGCTTAATATTGATGTACCCGCCGTTTTTTAGCGCAAACATTACATTCAAAATACTGCTGCGCGATAAGTGAGTTCTTTCCTGAATGTAATCAAGAATGGAAGTTCTCAACCGCGAATCTTCAGGCAGGCGGTTCATTTCAATAAGATGGCCTCGAATGATGGAATAGGTGCGTTGCTGCACCACCACAGAATCGCGATAGAAAAGATGGGTAGTATAATAAGCGAGTATCACCGCAATATCTTTCCACATCCCTTCCTGAGTAATGATTTCATGAGCAAGGCTGGCATCAAGACGCAGCATGGTGCATTCAGTTTCTACACGCAAAATATGGCTGCGTAATGGCTGGATGCTTTCTGCAATACCAAACAGATTCTGGCCAGAGACCGTAGCGATAACCAGGCCATCAGCCGCCCGCAAGACAGAGATCTCGCCTTGCTTGAAGATATAAAATTGCGGGATCTCTTTATATTCCCAGTTTATCCGTTTACGGGGAATCACCTCCATCGGTGTTCCGTGGGGTTCGAGGATGGCAATCAGACGCTGGATAGCGGATTCCGGGCGGGTTGGAGGAGAGATAGTCATTATTTTTCCTGAAATTGCTCACTGTATGCACAGGTTCCTTGAAGTATATACCACGCCAACGATCTGGCTGGGTGCGCTACATTGCGGTGTTTGGCTTATAGATACAACCGTGTTTATTAAAACTAAAACAATATTCAGCAACATTCTTACAACTATTTCCATGATGCAAAGAATTGTAATTTCCAGGTTTTCCTCTTGCACACTATTATGGCTTTGTGCAATTGAATATTTATCCTCTATTTATTTTTAAACAAAATAAAAGTGGAGCGATACTCACCTTATCTTTAGTGTCTCCAGACATTTTCTCACGGGGGCACCCATCTATGTTTCTCGATTACTTTGCCTTAGGCGCACTTATTTTCGTGGCACTGACGCTCTTTTATGGCGTTATTGTTGTACACGACATCCCCTATGAAATAGCAGTACATCGTAATCATCCCCATCAAGATGCTATTCATGCAGCAGGGTGGGTAAGCCTATTTACTTTGCATGTTTTATGGCCGTTCCTGTGGATCTGGGCGATGTTATATCGTGAAGACAGAGGCTGGGGGTTTGCCGTCAAAAATAATGAAATGGAAATGCTACGTGAAAGGTTACTCCGGCTGGAGTCCCTGCATGAGAAAAACCAAAGCAAGTCATCAGTAACCGACTAATTGAGCAGGATTCATTGTGGATTTATTACTCATTCTTACATATACCGCCATTTGCTTCGGTATATTTAAATTCTTTAAAATTCCGTTAAATAAATGGAGTGTGCCTACCGCTGTGTTGGGTGGCATTATTCTTATTGGCTCGTTGTTATTATTAATGAATTATAACCATCCATACACCGAACGAGCCCAGATGGTTACCGTTACGTTACCCATCATCCCCGAAGTGCAAGGCGTCGTGGTAGAAGTAACCGCCAATGCCAATCAGAAGATGAAAAAAGGGGATTTCCTATTTCGGGTTGACCCCACTGCCTATGAAGCCAAAGTCGAAGCAATAAAAGGTGAGATAGAAAGCGCTCAGCAAAATGTAGAGATGCTCAAAGCACGCCTTGCTTCCGAAAACGCCGATATCGCACAGGCAAAAGCAGAGCGCGATTTAGCCTTGAAAGATGCCGACCGTTACCGCAACGGCAGCCGGGACAAACTGAAAAGCCCATTTACCGATCAAGAAGTGGTTCGCGCACAGCAGACGTATCTGGCCGCGCAAGCACAGTGGCGATCTTCCCTCTCAAAGAGAGATCAAACAGCGGCACAGCTTGATGCCATGATAAACGGTGAAAACGCCACGGTTTACCGGCTGAAAGCAAACCTCAAAGAAGCAGAGTACTTCCTTGCAAAAACCGTGATTCGCGCGCCGAGCGATGGCTACGCGACACAGCTTTTGCTGAAACCCGGTATGTTCGTGCGCCCTTTGCCGCTGCGCCCGGTGATGGTGTTCGTTCCGGATCAAAAAACCAGTGTTTATGCCGTATTCCGCCAAAACTCCGCCTTACGCTTAGTCGCAGGCGACCAGGCCGAAGTGGTATTTAATGGCCTGCCCGGCAGTGTCGTGCAAGGCACTGTAAAGCAAATCCTCCCCGCGATCGCTAACAGCAGCTATCAGGCGCAAGGCCATCTACAAGGCTTGAGCCTTGACCCGAAACTCGACGGTATCTATGCGGAAATTGAGCTGAAAAACGTTGCCGATGTTCAAAGGCTACCCGCAGGAACCATGGGCCAGGTCGCAGTGTATTCCGGTTATTTCGAGCACGTTTCCATTATTCGCAAAATCCTGCTGCGCATGACCAGTTGGATGCACTATCTCTATATTGATCATTAATTTAAGGTAAGAAAGGGAGCCACCCATGCAGAAAACAAAAATGTTTATTCTCTTCGCCATCGTTATTCTGACGTGGGGAACAACCTGGCTTGCCATGAAGTTTGCATTGGTCAGCATGCCGCCGATATTTGCCACCGGGCTGCGCTTTTTAAGTGCAGCACCCCTGCTGCTATGGCTGCTGCATATTACGCGCTCATCATTGTTATTCCCGCCTGGGCACCGGTTCTTCCAGTTCTGCGTGTTCCTATTTTGTTTCTGCCTGCCCTTCACGCTGGTGATTTACGGCGAACAGTACGTTAACGCCAGCACTGCCGCGATAATCTTCGCCGGAATGCCCGTCGCCGTGCTTCTGATTTCTATTGTGGTACTCAATGCCCCTACCAGCCTGTTGCAGCTAATGGGCGCAATGCTGGCTATGCTTTCCCTGTTTTGTCTCTTGCAGGAAGAGTCCAGAAACAGTCTCAGTAATAACTGGAAAGGCGCATTTGCTGTCGTAGCGGCCGTCACCATGCATGCTTTTATGTATGTGCAATGTAAGAAGCGCAGTTGCCAGGTTTCACTTTTCACGTTTAACGCCCTGCCTTGCCTGGCTGCTGGTTTACTGCTCACATTGACTGGCGCGGTAGTGGAAAAGCCGGAAATTGAAAACATCACCTGGTTGTCTTTTTCTTCGATTCTTTACCTGGGCGTCGTGGCTAGCGTATTCGGGATCTTGTGTTATTTCTCGCTGCAAAAACGCATTTCGACTTTTAACACCTCTTTGGTATTTATCTGCTTTCCCGTTATCGCGGTCATCCTGGAATGTGTGGTGATGGGCAGCGTATTTTCTCAAACATCGTGGATTCTGCTCGCGGGAATGTTATGCGGCGTGTTGCTGTCCGTCATTCCAGTAGAGAGAGAAAAAATGGCTACAACAGCAAAACGTTTGTGTAATTAGCACGATTTTTTCATCGCCATATTTACAAGTAATTAATAGCTGTTAAGAATGTATATTATTTACTCATAACTGTGGTCAATGTCAGAAGAGATACTCAGGCAGCAGATTCAGAACCTTAAAAAACACAATGCCCGACTCAAAAGAATTGCACACGACTCTCGCAATAAGCTCAGTGCAGCACTGGACGGGACAGGCTTATGTTTATGGCAGCTCGATGTGCCAAGCGGAAAGTTGGTTATTTTCAACCGTCGTTGGGGTTCCATGCTGGGCTTTCAGCCCAAAGAACTTAGCGCTCATTTTGATGTGTGGCGTGAGCACCTGCATCCTGAAGATAAAGAGATGGTGCTGTCCGCGTTTTATAACCACCTCGAAGGTAAAGCGCCATTTTATGAAGCACTGCATCGCATGCAGGCGAAAAATGGCACCATCACATGGGTGCTGGATCGGGGTCGAGTGACCCAATGGAGTGATGATGGGAAACCGCTGAAAGTGACCGGCACCCACATTGATATGACCAAAGAAAAGCAGTACGAGCAGCAACTGGCAAAACTCGCCAATCACGACCCCCTCACAGGCCTTGCCAACCGCCACGCGCTACAGGCGCAGTTTGATCTGTTAAAAAAACTTGGCCCACTTTCGATAGCATTTATCGATCTCGATGACTTCAAAAACGTTAACGATACGCTGGGCCACCGCAGCGGTGATGAAGTGCTGTTGCAACTCAGTCAGCGCTTGCACGAATCCTGCCCGCCAGAGGTCACCATTGGTCGCATTGGGGGGGATGAATTTATCCTGTTATTGCCATGGTCGCTGGAACATTCCGAGGTAAACCACATCGCCAGGTGCTGCCTGGATGCCGCCATCACCCCGTTCGAATTAGGTAATGGCGCCGCTAAAGTAGGAGCATCTATTGGGGTGAATGAATCCTGGGCGGATGACACTTTTAATAATGCAGTTATTCGCGCCGATGAATCGATGTACTTGATTAAACGCACCGGCAAAAATGGCATCGCCTTGGGTGCCAGGATTATTATTCAGTCTTAAACCAGGTATTTGCGGAACCAATCAATGGTTCTCGTCCATGCAAGATCTGCCGCGGCTTTGTCGTAACGCGGTGTCGAATCGTTGTGGAACCCGTGATTCACGCCGGGGTAGATGTAACCTTGGTAGACTTTATTATTGGCTTTCAGAGCCGCTTCATAAGCGGGCCATCCCTCATTTATGCGCGAATCGAGCTCGCCATAATGCAGCAATAAAGGTGCTTTGATACGCGGTACATCCTCAGTTTTTGGCTGGCGACCATAGAACGGTACGGCGGCTGCTAATTCCGGGTAAGCGACCGCTGCGGCATTGGCCACTCCTCCTCCGTAACAAAAACCGGTGATACCCACTTTTCCCGTGACCGCATCGTGATGCATCAAAAATTCTATCGCGGCAAAGAAATCATTCATCAGTTTGGTCGGGTCGACCTGGGATTGTAGCTCGCGGCCTTTTTCATCATTGCCAGGATAGCCGCCAACCGAACTTAATCCATCAGGAGCTAATGCAATAAAACCCGCTTTGGCAACGCGCCGCGCCACATCTTCGATGTAGGGATTAAGCCCACGGTTTTCATGCACCACGACCACCCCCGGTACTTTGCCCACGGCTTTTGACGGACGCACCATGTAGGCCCGCACTTTGCCGTGGCCCTGCGGACTTGGGTATTCGATATATTCAGCGACAATATCTGGGTCGGTAAACTCCACTTGCGTCGCAAAGGCATAATTTGGGGTCAGCAATGTACCGAGTGCCACAGCCGAAAGGCCACCAACAACAAATTTCCCCGCCAGATCGAGAAACTCGCGTTTGCTGATTTTGCCATGTACATAAAAATCGAAGTATTCGAGTAATTCAGGAGGGAAATCTTTTGCGGTAAGTCTGGTCATTTGCAGGCCCTTTATCGATAAAAGATAGATAAATAATGGCCTGCATTTAATGATTTTGCCTGGTTCTAATTTAAACGGGATTTCACCACGTTAACCCGCCAAATCCCGAAGCACACCAGCACAAGCGCCAGCGCATAACGCCACTCAAGAATGCTCTCTTGCAGGAAGATTGCCGACAATACCGCACCGGATACCGGGATCAGGAAGTTAAATGGTGCAATCATGCCCACACGGTTATGTTTGAGCAGCAGGCTCCATAGTGCAAACGCCACGGATGATAACAGCGCCAGGTAACCCAGAATGGCCACCGATTCCCAACCATGAAACGCAAGCGTACCGCCGCAGGCATAGCCGCCAGCCGTGAGCACAAGGCCACCAATTGCCAGTTGCCAGCCGGTCATAATCGTCGCATCCATGGTTTGCGAAATACGCTTACCGTACAACGACGCGGCAGAAAGAATAAACGCCGCCAGCACCACGAAACCATCGCCCATCAGGCTGAAGCTAAAGTCCATCAACTGGCTGTTGAAGTTCACCACCATCACACCGGCAAAACCGAGCACGCAACCCACGACTTTGTTGATGCTGAGTTTGTCGTTTTGGTAGATAAAATGCGCCAGTAACACGCTAAAGAAAGTACCGGTGGCATTCATAATTGAGCCTTTAACACCGGTGGTGTATGCAAGGCCAATATAGAAGAAAATGTATTGAATTGCGGTTTGCGTGACGCCCAATACGGCCAACTGGGAATACTGCTGGCGCGACAAACGAGCAATCGGCTTACCCTGTAAAAACGCAAATGCCAGCAACAACAAACCAGCAATTACAAAGCGGTATCCGGCAAAGACAATTTTGCCAGGCAGGTCGTCCGTCGCTATCTGAAATATTTCATAGCCGTTTTTAATTGCCGGGTAAGCACTACCCCATAACAGGCAACAAAAAGCGGCCCCCATCCATGCGATTTTCTTATTAGTAAACCGTGAAACGTTATTACTCACGCCTCTTCCCTTAACCAAAATTAAACTGTCGTTTCAGAATCGACCATTATCCTTCAATAAAGAAAAATAGCGATAGCGCCATCCACACTTTGCGCGGTGGATGGCACGACGTTTAATTTAAGGCTTAGGAAGATGCGAAGGACGCGCTTTCGGATGCACGGCAAAGTGCCCTTCTGGCGCATTATCGACTTTCACATGAACCAGATCCGGAGCGTGACTTTTAATGGTTTTATCGCGGAACAGATAGACGTTAAACGGCAGAATAAACACCAGTACAAAGCAGACAATCAGCAGACCGCCATACACATCGTGGGCGTGGGCACCGGGAAGCGAACTTGGCGGAATAAATGACACAATAAACGCCAACACCGACACCACCAACCCTGAACAGGCGATAGCCAGTTTCACTGGTTTCCCACCCGGAACCTGGAAGGCACGTTTTCTGTCACGCTGCTTACGCACCAGTTGGATATACCCCAGGAACAACATCAGATAACTGCACAGATAGATAACTACGGTGAGTGACAGAGCCACGAGGAATGACATATTGCTACCGCCGCCAGTATTGGTCAGGACAATCAGCGCAATGGAAGTGATGATCAACTGAGAGATCACCAGCGCTACAGGTACGCCGTTTTTATTCACTTTGGCAAAACGCGCAGGCAGCAGACCTTGTCGTGCTGTCACTAACATGCCGCGAGAAGGGCCGACAATCCACGAAGCAATCTCTGCTAACACACCCAACATCAGCAATGCCGCAATGACACGCACCGCCCATTCAAAACCTGGGCCGTAATAACCAATCAACGTACTAAATGCCTGCATCACCCCAGCGGAGAGGTTGATTTCATCATGCGGAATAACCGCCGCGACCGACAGACCGCCAATCGAGCTAAGTACAATGGCGGCAATCACCAACAGAATCATCGCCAGTGGGTAATCACGCGCCGGGTTGGTCATCTCATTGACGTGAGTCGCTGAAGCTTCAACGCCCATATAACTGAGCACAAACGCCACAAACACCACTAATGTGCCAATTTGTGAAAAATCAGGGAAGAAAGTCGCAGCCGACATTTCAATTGCCAGCGGTTGGCCGTTATACAACCAGGCTACAGCCAGCCCCACCAACACGATTGCCGGGAATAAAATCCCAAAGAAGAAACCCGCTTTAGCAATACGCGCGGTGTAGCGTGTACCTTTAAATTGTGTCAGAGCCAGGCCCCATAAAATAATCAGGGCTGCGATGGTTTTCACTAGCGGATCGGTATTTAGCGCAGGCCAGTTAAGGATGTATGAGAGCGCGCCGAGCACAAAATAGAGCATCGGAATAAAACCGATGGCGATTTGCAAATAACTAAAGGAAATCGCCGCAAACCCCCAGCGTTCACCAAGTGTATTGGAAACCCAGGCAAATAAACCGCCCTCCTCCCAGCCTTCAACGGTTGCCATTTCAGCAGCGCACAAACCAACGGGAATAAACCAGAAAACCCCGCCCATCAGCAGGAAGAAAATCAGGCTAAAACCGGAAGTGGCAAACGTTGGATATTCATAAACTGCCATCACCATTGAGGCAGTAATCGCGAAAAAACCAAGCAAAGTCAGTGACCTTGCTGGGGAATTTGTCGTTGTGGTGGACATAAGTCTCTCCGCATCCGCAAGCAGATGCCTGCGGATGTTTTTGGTTAATAGATAAGAAAGTGTCTTATGCGTGATTGAAGCCACCCGCTTCTTCGGCAGTCAGCGAATGCGTAACCGGATTTTTCTCCAACGCCTGAAGAGTGCGTTTCAGATCGGCAATCAGCAATTCAGCCAGGTCGGTACTCATTCCGTGACGAACCAGGATGCGTTGCACCACTAAGTCTTCACGATGTGTTGGCATGGAATAAGCCGGCACCTGCCAGCCACGGCTACGTAGGCGGTCAGCCAGGTCATACAGAGTGTATCCATCATTCTGATGGTCGGCTTTCAGCGCCCAGGTTAGCGCCGGGATACCGTTCAGGTGGTTGCCGTCAAAAATAATCTCGAATGGGCCAATCGCGGCAATTTCTCGAGCCAGATACTGCGCAGTCTCGTAACAGGCCATGTGAATTTTGCGATAGCCTTCGCGGCCCAGGCGCAAGAAATTGTAATACTGCGCGACAATTTGCCCACCAGGACGCGAGAAGTTCAGCGCAAAGGTCGGCATATTGCCGCCGAGGTAGTTAACGTTAAAGATAAGCTCCTCTGGCAGGTCCTGCTTTTCACGCCATACCACCCAACCGGCACCAAGTGGTGCAAGACCAAATTTGTGGCCAGATGCGTTAATGGATTTCACACGCGGTAGACGGAAGTCCCAATCGATTTCCGGTGCGCAGAACGGAGCGAGAAAACCACCGCTTGCGGCATCCACGTGTATTGGAATATCCAGCCCGGTTTTCTCGAACAGGTCATCGAGCGCATCGTGAATTTCTTTCACCGGCTCGTACTGGCAGGTGAAGGTAATACCCAAAGTCGGCACCACACCGATGGTGTTCTCATCGACATATTTCAGTGCTTCTTCAGCCGTCATCATCAGGCGATTACCTTCAAGTGGCACTTCGCGCAGCTCAACATCAAAGTAGCGGGCGAATTTGTGCCAGCAGATTTGTACCGGGCCACACACCATGTTTGGTTTATCAGTAGATTTCCCGGCCAGTTCACGGCGTTTGCGCCAGCGCCATTTCAGCGCCAGGCCGCCAAGCATCGCGGCTTCAGAAGAACCGATGGTTGAGCAACCGAGCGTATCGGTGGCTGCTGGAGAATGCCAAAGGTCGGCGAGCATATTCACGCAGCGCTGTTCCAGTTCAGCGGTTTGCGGGTACTCGTCCTTATCAATCATGTTCTTATCGATGGAGAGATCCATTAACTGGCGAATCTCATCATCCACCCAGGTCTGGCAGAAGGTCGCCAGATTCTGGCGTGAATTGCCATCAAGCATCAGTTCGTCATGAATGGCATGAAAAACATTACGTGGATTGCTTTCTTGAACCGGGAATTCGTTTTTTGGCAGTGAAGTGGATAATTCTACAGATGCATAAACATCGTCATTTTCATTTTCAGCGGGTTGAATGAGCATAGTCATAATTAATCCTTTTCGTATCAGATAAATTTATTATTCAGTTACTTTAGGGCTGGAGTTATTTCACCCAGTTTGGCATGCGGTGTTTTTTGACATTGCTTGAATATTTTCGGCACCGCTACGGTTTCGACTTCATGCCAGTGAACATAATCGCCACCTTTAAAATCGGTATTTCTATTGACTACCCAAAAGGCGATTGGCGTCATGGATTTCGGATTCATATCCATAAACTCCTGACAAGTCATATTTTGTGGCGTCGTTTCTTGCTCTGCAAAAGCAGAATTAATAGAAGTAGAAAGAGCCGCAGCAGCAATAATTATCGAGATACTTACTTTAATATTCATAAATTATTCCAGTAGTTATTTTGAATCTTTTGACGCCAGTCGTTTAGGTTGTGCCAGCGCCAATTTCTTACGCAAAGAGATAAAACTCCCGGCGCTGAAGATCATCTCCAGGCCAATAAAAGCAGTGGTGAATAGATAAGACTGCTCAGGGTTCATGCCCAGCCATATGGCGGCAATCAGCAGGTCAAAAATACCGATAAAAATGTTCCAGACAGCCCCGGAACGCCCGCGCATGGTGAAGCCAGAAACGATGCGTGAAACGCCACCGATAATGAACAGACAACAAAATATTATCGATAGAGAATTCATCCCAACCATGGGATTGGCGACGAAGCTGTAACCCAACAACAACCAGGCTAGAGCGAAAATCGCACTGACAAATTTTGATTTCCAGTGCTGTTGGCGAAAGACAACCAGGCAGTAAAGAGTATAAAAGCCGCAAATCATAAACATCATGCCAATGATATAACTGAGATACAGTCCTGACATAAATGGATAGATAAGACAGCAAGCGCCACATATAAGCAGCAGCACCGCCATGACCAGAGCATGTTTTTTATAATAAAGACGAGAAGCTTCGCTCAGTGCCTTCATTCTATATTGGTTAAAGATGAACATATTATCTCCGCCGTAATTTCAATGATTGAAATGGTAGTACCCACCTGGCTGCGGAGTAAATAAGAGTGAAGAGTCATTGTTATACGCTGAGTCTGACATCTGTCTGTCTCATCTGACATATGTCAGACTCAGCTTGCATTATTCATTCGGCGCTCTGATTTTCATTGTGATACTTATTTTTTATTCTGGTGGCGTTTGGTGATGAACACCTATTTTATTAAGGAGAAGATAATGAAAAAATTAATTCTGGCAGGTCTGTTGGCAACCATGATGAGTTCTGCACCTGTATTAGCAGCAGCGACTGCAACCCCAGCACAGACCGCTGCGGCAACCGCACAAATCCAAAAAGAAGCGGCTGATGTAATGCAAGTTGCGGTTCAGGGTGCCAATGCAATGCGTGATATTCAGTTTGCACGCCTGGCGCTATTCCACGGTGAACCCGCCAGCGCGAAGAAATTGACCGACGACGCAGCAACTTTGCTCAAAGATGACAGCGCTGACTGGAAGAAGTTTGTCAAAACCGACGCCAAAGCGAAAATGATCGACGATCAATACGTGATCATTAACGCAACCGTAGCGCTGTCTGAAGACTACATTGCGACTCCAGCAAAAGAGACCGCCATCAAATCTGCTAATGAAAAACTGGCAAAAGGTGACCAGAAAGGTGCGATGGATACCTTACGTCTGGCAGGTATTGGCGTGATGGAAAATCAGTATCTGATGCCACTGAACCAGACCCGTAAAGCGGTTGCTCAGGCCAAAAAACTGCTGGCAGACGGTAAATACTACGAGGCGAATTTGGTACTGAAAGGTGCTGAAGACGGTATCGTGGTTGATAGCGAAATGTTCGCTGCCAGCAACTAATCTGCGTTTGTATTGAGAGTGCACGCGGGGAATGGTCGGGCATAACTGCCCGACCATTCAATCTCAGTGGCTCATCAAGCTCTCTATCTCCACCTCGATTTCCCGCATAACTGTCGCAATTTCCTCTAACGCCTCCCGCCGCTCCTCAAGGGGTAGCGAATCATAGCGACGTGACTCAAAGGGTTCACAAAGTTTCTGCAAAGCAGTGATTTCCAGTATTTGCGCTGAGCCATGTAGACGATGTAGCGCATGCAAAAACATCTGCGGTTCATCTTCTTCTATTGAACGCACAGCAGCCTGCAAATCATTTGCCGAAGCTTCGCGGAAGGTATCCAGAATTTCATTCATCAACTTCCGATCACCCCCAGTATTCGCGGTCAAAATACTGAGTTTCAAATGCCGGGTAACGCAAGGCATTGAACGGCCAATATCAAGTTTGCTGAGCTCATGGGTCAGCGTTTGAATCGATACCGGCTTAAACAGGCACTGATTCATCCCACTTTCCAGACACTGTTCGCGTGACTGAGGCAAGGCACTGGCAGTAAGCCCCCAGATTTGCAGCCGCTGATTTTGACGACGTAACGACGCCGCCAGTTCAAGGCCATCTTTTTTTGGCATATTCACGTCAGTTATCAACAAGTCGTACTGCTTGCTGAGGATTTTGGCTTCTGCCTCCTCACCATCACAAGCCTCATCAACATTGAAACCAATGGTATTTAACTGCCGTTTGAGTAGCAGCCGATTAGTTGGATTATCGTCTGCAATCAGAATCGACAAGCGCGGCAATGGCGACAGTGCCGCAGGTGTATCGCGCGTTGGCGTTAGCGATTGTTGAGCCGTTTCAACCGCAAGCGTTATCGTAAAAGTGGTACCCAGCGACTGGCGGCTGTTCATTTCAAGCGTACCTCCCATCAGCGTGACCAATTCTTTACAGATAACCAATCCCAAACCAGAACCCGTCTGTTCGCGTCCCTGACGTGCCTGAACATAGCGGTGAAATAACGTTTCCTGCTCTTCCGGGCTAATCCCGCAACCGGTATCGCTTACCGTAATCACTAACGTGCCGTGTTTATCCATTTCGGGGATCAGGCGAGCAGACACCTGAATATGCCCTTGTTCAGTAAACTTCAGCGCATTACCGACCAAATTGGTGAGGATTTGTCGCAAAGCCTGCGGATCGACCAGCACCCGATCATCGGCAGCCAAATGGCTAACGCAGCGCAACGTAATACCCTTTTGCCGTGCCAGTGCATCAAACGAGTGACATTGCAGGTCGATAAGCTGAGTTAAATCAGTCCACTGTGGAGCAATTTGATATTTACCTGACTCAATTTTATCGACATCAAGGATCTTACCAATCAACCCCAGCAGCGATTGTGCCGTCGCCCCGGCAAGCGCTATCGCCTCTTTGCGTTGGCTGGAGCTGAGATCCGAACTCGACAGCAATTCTAAGAAACCCACAATAGAACTGACGGGGGTGCGTAACTCATGGCTCATACTCGCAAGGAAACGACTTTTCGCTTTAGTGGCCTGAATCGCTTTATCTTTTTCAGCCTCCAGTTCGTGAGATAGTGCCTCTTTAAGATGCAGCTGCTCTTCGAGTTGGCGCTGTGATTGCTTTCTTTTACGCACTTCACGCGAAAGCGATAGCCCCCATCCCAGGCTGATGGCGATAAGCATCAGCGCGAAAAGAACCAACTGATAGAACTGTTTGCTGTAAAGGCTCCAGGTATCAATCTGCACGCTGGAAATCTTCGACCACTTCTCCGTCATTTGCAGAATTTCGCGCGGAGGAATGGCTTGCAGCGCTTTGCCTAAAATAGACTTCAGTTCAGGCTCATCGCGCGCCATCGCAAAACTAAGAGCCGCGCTGGGCATACCTGGCAGCCGGGTATAGTGCATATTTTGCGGATAATAATGGTCAATCATGTAACGAGCGGAAAGCTCGGTGGTTATCGCCGCATCAACCTCCCCCTCCTCAACCATTTTCATCGCCACTTTGACATTATCCGTTTCAACCCAGGTCGCCTGCGGGAAACGAAGCTTGAGGTCGTGCGTCAAAATATGCCCCGCTGCCACGGCGATACGCCGGGGTTTTGCCAGCATTACGTTGGCATTTTCTCGGTGTGCGGTAACCAGTACGAAAGAGACATTCATCAACGGGTCGCTAAAAGAAATGTATTTCTGTGGCTGATTACTAAGGGTGGCGGCTGGGATCATATCCCACTGACCCGGCACCATTTTTTCAGCCATTTCCTTATTGGAATTAACGATAACTGGCTGAAACTCAAGGCCGGTTTGCAGTTGGACGATATTGAGCAAATCCGCCATGATGCCACGCAGCTCGCCGTCATGATCGATAAGCGTAAACGGTGGGTAGTTTGGATTCACCAGCACGCGGATTTTAGGGTGCTTTTTAAGCCAACTCTTTTCCTCACTGCTGAACGGAATCGGGGTATTCAGGTAAGAAAGGTTGCCGCGATTTAGCCAGTTCTGCATGACCCGCATATGGGTTTCATTGCTAATTGCGGTAATAAAACTTTCAAGGATGTTTCGCAACAGCGGCTGATTCTGGCTAGTGACAAAATAGTTATATTGTTCCTGCTTGTTAAAGTAGTGCGTGATAACCAGTGATTGTGAGAAATATTTCGAGATGCAATTACCGGTGGTGACATTATTACCAATAAAATATTGGTTAAGACCTGACATCACGGACGACAGCGCCTGATAGTCGCTATCATAAAAGGTGATTTTTGCGTTAGGAAAAGCCACCTTAATCACATCGAGAAATGAACAATCACGTACACAAGCAAGGGTGACTTTTTTATTTGTTGCCAGCGGCAGTAAGGTGTTTTTGAGGGAGGTGACCAGTGTTGGCCAGGTCTTGATCAACGCTGAGGTTCGCAGCAAGTCGCTCCCCACTTCCTCGCGCTGAGATAACTGCGTGAGCAGAGTATCCACTTCGTTTTGGGAGAGCGCTGCCAGGGCTTCTTTTTCGCTATCGTACTGTTTGATAGCGACTTTAACATTCAGGTTTTTTTGTAATAGCGCGAGATAATCAGCATTAACACCCTGATAATGTTCGCCACCACTTTCATAATCTATCGGGGATACTTCCGGCAGCCAGGTGCCGACTGTCAGAGTATTATTCCGTGCCAGCCAGCGCGACTCATCGGCACTTAAACGAATATCCAGTGCCGATGGTTGATAATTACTTTTCAGCTCAATTAACTGAGAAGCACCGTAGGCTGAAAAAATGTTCAAGAAAAACATTGCTGCCAGATAAACATATAATAGAAACCGCATCTTATTACCCTATTTTATTTCTTTGCGCATAATCATAAAGTTCCATTAATGAGGAACAATCTAACTTTTCCATTAAGCGACTTTTATAGGTGCTGACAGTTTTATTACTGATATTCATTTTGCTGGCAATGGTCGTGTAATCAATACCATTGAGAATATAGCGTAATACTTTCATTTCCTGAGTAGATAACGTATCCAGCTTGTCCTGTTCTGTCCTCGCGGCACCGCTGAAGCGCTCGAGTGAGAATGGGAAATAGCTGTAGCCATTTTTTGCAGCCTCGATAGCCGCGAGGATATTATTCATGCCCTCTTTTTTGCTAACAAAGCCGTTAGCACCGCATTCAGCACTGCGTTTACCGTAGAACAATTCATTCTTAGCAGAGATGATAATAATGATGCCCACGTAGTGCCGTTTACGTAGCTGTTCCAGCACTTCAATGCCGCTGATGCAGGGAATATCAACATCGATAATTAACAGTTCAGGCTTTAGTTTCTCGACGGTTTGTACCGCATACTCACCACTGTCGAGCTCAGTGGTGACCGTGATACCGTTGGTATCGAGCAAGTTTCGAATGGCTATGCGCGCCAAAGGGTGATCGTCAACGATTATCGCGTTCATTGCGTTATAAAATCCTGGTGTAGAAAAGAATAGCGAGGCCGGTAATATTATTACGTTTAGAGGTGAATCTGAGTTAGATTAAATTATAACTTGCCCGACCAAGTGTTCTAAAATATTTACATCATGAGTAAAAAACCAACAGAAAATCAATTTTATTGATTTAATCTACCTTTTTAATAAATAGGTTAATCCTAATTCATACCCTAAAAAATTCGTTTTGCAGGAAGGCGGCAACGCAGTGAATCCTCAGGAATTTACTCAAGTAAGTGACTGGGGTGAGCGAGGAAAGCCAACGCACATGCAATTTGAAGTATGACGGGTATAGATGATGTCGATCATATTTTTGATTACATGCGTAGGAATAGGATTTCAATTATTCAGGCAAGGTCTTAAATAAAAGTGTTAATTATTTCAATATTATCCCCCCATCCTTTCCCATTGGGAGAGGATGGGGGCGGTACTTAAAGATTAGTTACGGCTGTCCATTACACCGTGAGCTCTTCAGCCCGCTTTCACAGAAAATGAGCAGGGTGTTTTAGGCATTCGCCAGCTGTTTCGCCTTCTCTTCTTCTTCGCGCTGTTGCTGCTCGGTTTCCAGCATCTTCTTCTCGTAAACCTTGAAGAATGGATAGTAGATAGCCAGTGAAATAAAGAAGCAGACGAACACCAGCCCACAGGCGACCAGATTCCAGTTTGAGGTGATCAATGCCCCTAACGGAGCAGGGATGGTGAATGGTGGTTTCACCATCATGCGCGGAATAATTCCGGTGATGGTAAACAGATACACCACTATGGTGTTTGCCATCGGCGCAAGAATAAAGGGAACAGCCAGAATCGGGTTCATCACAATTGGCGCGCCGAAAATCATCGGTTCGTTGATGTTAAACAGCCCCGGAATAAAGGAGAGTTTCCCCAACGATTTCAGATAAGCAGCTTTAGAACGGATAAACAGCACAACTAGCGCAAGCGTCGAGCCAGTTCCACCCATCTGCGCATACCACTGGAAGAACTGCTCGGTGAAAATATTTGGCAACTCGTAAGCACTGGTTCCCGCCTGGAACATCTCCATATTCTGCACAATCGCCTGATCCCAAAGCGGGCGAATCAGTGGCCCCATTACCGCATGGCCATGAATACCGAATACCCAGAACAGATCGATAAAGAACTGCGTAACAATGCCGCCAAACAGATTCGTACCGGTCATAAACCCTTTGAGCGGCATGATGATGTAACTGATGATGGCATTAATATCGATATTCAAAAAGTGACGCGGGATCCAGAAGATCAACACTACCGCGAGTGTCGGAAACAGTGCTGAAAACGAACTCGCCACCACTGGCGGCACGCCCTCTGGCATTTTGATTTCAATATTTCTGACTTTAATAAAACGGTAAATCTCGATAGCAATCAATGATGAAATAATCGCGCCAAACAGCCCCTGAGAACTTAGCGACGTAATGGGAATATAACGCCCGGAGACCGCGTCTCCGGCAACGGTAATGCCTTCTTTGATATTGACGGGCACAATCATCAGCAAGGTCGCCAGCATCGCCAACAGCCCGCTGGTAATATCGTTGAGCTTGTAACTTTTACCGAGGAACGAACCGATAGTAAAAGCAGCATACAGCGACATTAATCCCACAGTAAAACGGAACGGCACATCGAGCATATCGCGATACGGCGCGATGAAATCCATATAACCTTTAATCGGGATGTTGAGCAAAATAACGAAGAATGACCCGACAATAGTCAGCGGTAAAATTGAGATAAGACCATTACGGATTGCCTGCATATGCCGCTGGTTGCCAATCGCATTTGCCACCGGCAGCATTTTTTCAGCCAGTCTTTCAAAGTAAGACATTATTTCGCCTCCTCGAATCCGTTGTTTTCAATCACAGCCTTGAACCACAGGCCTGATTTTTTAAGCGAACGCTGCTGAGTCTCTAAATCCAGACGATAAAAACCGTAGCGATTTTTATAAGCGTTTTGCCATGACCAACAGTCGATAAACGTCCACATGTGATAACCCAGACAATTGCTGCCATCCACCATCGCCTGATGCAAATAACTCAGATGCTCTTTGAGAAATTCAATCCGGTAATCATCTTGTACCTGACCATTCACCATGAACTGTTCTTCGTCAGAAATACCTATCCCGTTTTCCGAGACAAACCATGGCAAATTGCCGTAACGGTCTTTAACCACCATCGCGATGTCATAAAGTGCCGCAGGATAAATCTCAATACCACGCGAGGTATTCATCCTGCGCCCCGGCATAATATATTCTTCAAAAAACCGTTCTGGCATAAAACCATGCGGTTCTTCAAGCAGGGTTTCACGCGCTTTAACACGGCGCGGGCGATAATAATTTATCCCCAGTAAATCGATACGCGTGTTGGCAATAAGCTCACAATCACCAGGCTGAATGACCGGCAATTGATCGTATTCTTTCAAAATGGCAATCAATTCATCCGGGTAGCGCCCAAGCAAAATCGGCTCGTTAATACTGCGGGTATAAAACAGATCGGCCATTTCTGCGGCGTGTAAGTCCTCCGGCGCATCGCTGCGTGGATAAACCGGAATAACATCCATAATGATGCCAATCTGCCCGGCAATATTGAGCTCGCGCCAGGCGGCAACCGCTTTGCAATGCGCCAAAACAATATGATGGAGTACTTGCGCAGCACGGCGGAAACTGGTCACGTAAGGATAATGGCGAGGATGCAAATAGCCCGCTTCAGCAGGAATTAATGGTTCGTTAAAGGTGAACCAGTAGCGCACCCGGTCGCCAAAAAGCTCGTAACAAATCCGTGCGTAGCGGGCAAACGCATCCACAACCTCACGGTTTTCAAAGCCACCTTTTTCCTGAAGTGCCATAGGCATATCGAAGTGATAAAGGTTAATAAACGGCTCGATGCCCTGAGTATTGAGCTCATCAATCACTGCGTTATAAAAATCGACTGCCTGAGGATTAATTTCCCCGTCACCATCAGGGATAAGGCGTGACCAGGAAATTGAAGTACGAAAGGAATTCAGACCAATATCTTTGGCGCGTTGAATATCTTCCCGATAGTTCTGGTAAAAAGTTGAGGTATCGTCAGCCGTTACGCCACCGAAGAAGCGTTCGTTAAAATTATGTGAGGCATAATCCCAAATATTTTCGCCTTTGCCATGTCCGGCCTGATGCCCTTCGGATTGTGTTGCGCTGGTTGCTGTACCCCACCAGAAATTCTCAGGAAAACGATATTTCATGACCCATCCTTATTGTGCATTTTTTAATAAAGACAGGGCCTGATCCAGCACCTTATCGCCCTGCATTGAGCCGTACTGCATCATATCAATCGCCGCCACTGGCACGCCGTGTGGCGCGGCTGCGCTGGATATACTCTGTAGCTGGAATTTCACCTGTGGCCCAAGCAAAATGACATCAGCGTCCGTGATGATTTGGTCAAAATCAGACACCGGCACCGCCGTAATTTCTACTTCAATATTTCGGCTGGCAGCGGACTGTTTCATTCTTTCCACTAACATACTGGTGGACATTCCAGCAGCGCAGCATAAAAAGATCTTTTTCATCACATCTCCCTGGTGTAATAAGCACGATTACCCGCAGCATGCGGCAAAATATATTCTGAGGAGTGTGGGAAAAAGCAGCAAGTGAGGCGCAACACAGAATTGGTTTTATTGTCTGGTACTTTTGCGGCACTTAATGACACAAGGCATAAATTAGTGATTACAAACAGAAGGATAGCACTGTTACTTTTCATAAAATCATTGAAATTTAATATCTAAATTTGCGACATAATAAGAAAAACTTCTACGTTTAGATATATTTCAAAACCAGTGTAAATGCTGCTTTTAAAGCATATTGTTTTCATCAGCAGCCTTCCCCCGAAATATACCCAAAATAATTCAAGCTGCAGGACAAAAGGCTTCAGCCTTTTAAACAGCGCTTGCGCTGGCCCCTTCGGGGCGAGGCTATGCCGGGTAAAGCAGTGACACAGTGACAAATCGTCTACATCACTATCTGGCATGTAAAACGCGCCACTAAAATGACCACGTATTTCAGCAGTACACCCAGCCAGCACCTGAAGGGCGACTGGCTGGAGGAGGCGGGGTTCGGTACAGATACGCCGGTTACCATTGCTGTTGAACGGGGGCAACTGGTGATCCGGCTGTTAGCTGAGTGACAGGTAAAAAAATCCCGGCTCGGTGGCCGGGATCAATATTTATTGCCCGAAATTTTTCCACGCTACAGCATGCTTATTTGATTCACTTCCTAGATGCTGCTGGATATACCCCCACTGTTCATCATTTCCATCTGATGCGGTCACTAGAGATTCAACCAAACCAGTAGCTACAGCTGTGGCTAGTTCATCGTCATCTGATCGCATGCCATCCTCTATATGTTGAAATAATAATGTTTTCTCAACCTCACTAAGTACATCAAACTGTTTTACATAAGCTTTACCTATAGTGGAAAACAGTAAGATTAGCGGTGCTTGCTCAGGCAACCAGTACTCCACACATTGATAAACTGCATTCCTTATAGGCTCTGATCGCTGAGTAAACACAGCTACATAATCATTTATTGACTTTTTCATTATTGACCCTTAAGAGCATTCTGCATGTCTTTAAGAACGTTTTCTGCAGCAGCTTTATCACTTGTAGAAGCCTGTGGATTTTTATTCAACCAGTCTTGTAGGGCTTTTGAATACGTTTCCGCCTTTTCAATATGACCCCTTCCGCCGACTTTTTCTCCGGTTGCTATTTCGTATCTGACTGCATCGGCTGTACTCCCACTTCCGATCTTAGCGTTTGGCCGATAAAGATCGTCGATTATATTGCTAAGATTCTCATCTTGAACATTTGGTTTTTCCATTGATGCGCGTAGAGAATCGACATATTTTTCATACTCTGCTCGATTTTCGGGATTTGCAGAGGACTCACTATTCCGAGCATTTTCCTCATCCTCCGGTTCCCAGCCGCCAGGTGTTCCCGAACTCGTCCCACCAAGCTCAGCCTTTTCCGCATCCGTCAGATCTTTACCCACATTCGGCGCACTGTCACTTTCAGCTTTTCCCTGATTCTGCGCCGCAATCACCGCCATCAGTACACACACATCGCTTGCAAGACATCCGGCACTCAGTCCCTGCTTAACCGCTTTCGTCAGCGCCAGTGCCGCTACATCATTCGCGTTCGTGCTGCCGGCTTCTGCCAGTGCTGCTGAAGCCAGGGTCTGTTGCGCCATCATTTGCTGGAGCATCCCGATACTCGCCATATTATTACTGAGTTCGTTCTGCCCTGCCTGAGCACCTGCAACAACACTGCCAGTGCTGTCTCCCGTGATACCTCCGGCCAAAGCAGTTGCCAGGGTTCCCAGTCCTATCAGCGTTTGCTTTTGCTGCTCTGTCAGTTGATCTGTCGGAATATCACCAAACAACGCATTTTTAATCGCTTCCCCTGCCAGCGCTGTCGTTCCTGCTCCGGCTGCACCCGCCAGAC